>JAZLHR010000058.1:0-11060 GCA_045616945.1 Lachnospiraceae bacterium
TACCTCGCGGCCGCGCGCATCGCCTCCGTATCCAGCCGCATATAAAAGTAATAGCTGGTACGGCGCTCGATCGGATTCGGGATCTTACTGTGATATACCGTATATTCATATGTCTTGATACTGTCGCAGCGCCGCGGATGGAACCCCGCCGGGACCTCCTCGGAGGCCCGGATAACGATATCCTCCGGCAGACGTTCGTTCAGCGCAAAGCATATCTTTTCCGGAGGGATCCTTGTTTCGGTATCGAACACGCACAGATTGGCCAATGCGTGGACGCCGGAATCCGTGCGGCTGACGCCCAGAACCCGGACATCCTCCTGCAGGAGTTCCGACAGCTTCCGGTTCAGGACCTCCTCCACGGTAATGCCCGTAGGCTGGATCTGCCAGCCGTGATAGGCAGTCCCGTCATAGGAAACGGTCAACATGATTCGCTTCATCGGAATTCCTCCTGCAATACGATCATCCCGGCAAAATACAGCAGCACCGCGCAGGCGGCGATCAGGTCTCTGCGCCCGTAATGCAGGGGCTTCATGCGCGTGCGTCCCTCACTGCCGCGGTAGCAGCGGGCCTCCATTGCCATGGCCAGATCCCCCGCGCGCCGAAAAGCGGACACAAACAAAGGGACCAGCACGGGAACGAGGGCCTTCGCACGGCGGAAAGCATTGCCGGATTCAAAATCCGCGCCGCGGGCCATCTG
Organism: Lachnospiraceae bacterium; assembly: GCA_045616945.1. Taxonomy (GTDB): domain Bacteria; phylum Bacillota; class Clostridia; order Lachnospirales; family Lachnospiraceae; genus UBA6987. Next base: position 698 of record JAZLHR010000058.1, read on the forward strand.
TGCCTTTTCGATCTTGTCCGCTTCCTCCGCAAGAATGGGAATGAAACGGAGCGCGATAGACATCATCATCGCGATCTCATGCACGGGCACTTTGATGACGGTTAGGAAACGCAGCCCATGCTCCATTCCGTCCGTCAAAGCCGTCGGCGTGGTCGTAAAGGTCATGAGCGAGGTGCCCAGCACCAGCAGCAGCATTCGCGCCGCCATCCGCAGGGCCTGAAACAGTCCCTCTCTTGTGATGTGAAAAATCCAGAAGGAGCAAAGCACCTCCCCGTCCGTCAGAAACAGGTTGCATACGATGCTGAGCAGGACCAGCAGCAGGATCCCCTTCGTCCCGCGCAGCATATATCCGGGCGAGATACGGGCCAGCGCAACCACTGCGATGAGCGCGGCGGCCGCCAGGCCGAAGGCCGCAAAGCTGTCCGAAACAAACAGGGAAATAATGTAAAGCAGCGTCGCCCCCAGTTTGGTTCTGGCATCCAGGCGGTGTACAGGAGAGTCTACAGGAAAAAATTGTCCCAGAGTGATATTTTTAAGCATATTATTCTGCCGTAATTACGAGAAATTTTTCATGATTGTCTGAACTGCGGCCTCCATCGTCATGGCGCCTGTATCTACCGCCAGGCCGTCTTTCTTAAGGCGCTGCAGGATACGGACGAGCGCAGGGACGGTAAGCCCCACGCTTTCAAGAAGTTCCGCTTCGGAAAAGACTTCCGCCGGGGTCCCCTGCCGCAGGATGTGCCCCTCATGCATCACAAGGATCCTGTCGGCACAGGCTGCCGCGTCTTCCATACTGTGGGAGACCAATACGATCCCCATGCCTTCGGCCTGCCGATCCTTCAGGCAGCGAAGCAGTTCCTTCCGGCCGGCCGGATCCAGCCCCGCCGTCGGCTCATCCAATATCAGAATGGACGGCTCCATCGCCAGAGCTCCGGCGATCGCGACCTTCCGCTTTTCGCCGCCGGAAAGTTCAAACGGCGAACGCTCATAATAGCTTTCGGGCAAATGCACCGCTTCCAGTGCCTTTTTGGCCTTTGCAGCCGCTTCCTCCACGGAAAAGCCCTGATTCCGGGGCCCGAAGGATACATCCTTCAGCACTGTCTCTTCAAACAGCTGATGCTCCGGATATTGGAACACCAAACCGACACGGCCGCGCAGCGCACGCCGGTCATAGTTCTTCGCAAATATATTTTCTCCCTGATACAGCACTTCGCCGCTGTCAGGCTTCAAAAGGCCGTTCATATGCTGGATCACGGTCGATTTCCCGGAGCCGGTATGTCCGATGATGCACAGGAATTCCCCTTCCCGCACCTCCAGGGAAACATGATCCAGGCCCACGGTCTCCATAGGAGTTCCGGGGTCATAGGTATAAGAAACACCGGATAAAGCAATCATTCCGTACCACCGGCCTTTCCGGAACGCGGCAATGCCCGCAGAGCCTCGCTGAGTTCCTCTTCCGTCAATATCCCCGCCGGGAGCTTCAATCCGTTTCTGCACAATTCCTGCGCCAGACGCGTCACCGTCGGCACCTCCAGCCCGATCTCCGTCAGCTTATCCGCCTCGGAAAATATCTCCCGCGGCGTACCGTCCATGATCAATTTTCCCTTTTCCAGCACCAGGATCCGGTCCGCGTCAACGGTTTCCTCCATGTGATGCGTGATCAGGATCACGGTTATGTTCTCTTTTTCGTTCAGTTCCCGGATGGTTTTCACCACCTCGCGGCGTCCGATCGGGTCCAGCATCGCCGTCGGCTCGTCCAGGATGATGCAGCGGGGCCGCATGGCCATGACGCCGGCGATCGCGACTCTCTGCTTCTGCCCGCCGGAAAGTCGGTTCGGCTCGCTGTCGGCATAGGCCTCCATGTCCACCGCCTGCAGGCTTTCCCGCACGCGCTTCCAGATCTCCTCCGTAGGGAGGCCCAGATTTTCCGGCCCGAAGCCCACATCATCCTCCACCAGGGTGGCGATGATCTGATTGTCCGGATTCTGAAAGACCATGCCCGCGTCACGCCGGATCGGCCAGACATTTTCTTCCTTCGCGGTATCACGGCCGCCGATCCACACGGTCCCGCCCGTCGGTACCAGCAGCGCGTTCAGCTGTCTGGCAAAAGTCGATTTGCCGGAACCGTTCGGCCCCAGCACCGCCACATAGCTGCCCGGCGCGATCTGCAGGGAAATATCCTGCAGAGCCGTTTTTCTCTCCCCTGCAGCTTCCTCATCCTGCTCATATTCATATTGCAAATGCTCCGTGCGAATCATAGGCATCCTCTGTCACTGTATCCTCTGATACAGATAATAAGCATAGTCCCGCCCGTCATAGGGGTAGGTCCCTTCGGCGACTTCCCGGTACAGCTTATGTTCGACGCTGTACTGCGTCAGCCGATAGGTTCTGGTGACGATGAAATCCGGCTTCTCCGTGCGGATATATTCCCGCTGCACATCCCACATATCCGTTCCTTCGATGTTGAAGTTGCAGAAATAGCGGCACTCCGGCAGCGTCCCCGTGTAGAGATAGAAGCCGCCGTCCAGAAAACCGAAATTGAGGATCTTCGGGTCCTCTTCCTTCCGGATGATCTCGGCAAAGCGATACTGCGGCGAATCGGTCTCCCGCAGATCCCGCAGATACAGATTCGGCGTATTCTCCGCCGCGTTCCACCATAAGAACGTGCCCGCGAATACCATTGCAGCGGAAAGCAGGGCAGTCAGGACCAGGCGCATTTCCGGTGAGCGCCAAAATGCTCCCTGCTCCTTCTGCGCGGGATCCGCAGCCTTCTTTTCCCGGAGCCTGCGCTCCGTCCAGGTCATTTCCCGGTCACGGCCCGCCGCATGCTTCAATCCCCGGCCGAGCGCTTTTCCGATCATCAGCAGCAGCTCCGGCACGGCTATCAGCCCCAGCACGGCAAAGGCCGCGAAAATGAGGCCGTAGTAATCATAGGCACGCAGTCCGTAATAGGTCGTCGCGGTCAGGCCGGCAAAAGCCAGAACCCCCGTCAGCAGCTCGCGCCAGCGCTTCCATGCACTGATGAGCAGCCAGCAGCCGCCGGCAAGGATCCAATGCGAAAATGTCTTCCGGTTCCAATACACCATGCTCTTCAGGCAGGTGAATATTCCCTGCAGGCGATCGGTGCTTTCCGTGGGATACAGCGTGATATTGTTGATAAAATACACCTGTATCAGATCACTCAGGGCCCCGTGCAGGCCGAAATATACAGCGACCGCGGCCGTCGGCACGGCAAAGCCCGCCAGGAAGAGACCGACGGAACGGAGAAACTTCCGGAACGGCAGCTTCATGGAGGCATACAGGACCGGAATGGCCAGCACCACCCCCGCGTAGAAGCCGCAGAAGGTATATTTGCTCCAGAAACCGACGGCGGTCCCCAGGCCGATCCCGAAGGCCCCCCAGCCGGAAACGGGGCGTTTCTCCCTGCAGGCAGCAAATATCTGCCACAGGGTAAAGGTCAAAAAGCAAAGATTCATTTCCTCGACACTGCTGCCGTGGGAAAAGGCCGACGATACCGGCACGATATAAGCCGCCCCCAGCATCACTGCCAACGGGACATACGGCTTTTTGAAATACAGCTCCGCCAGCTTTCCCGCAAAAAACAGGAAGAGCGCAAAGCTGATTACTTCCAGAATAAAGACCCCGATATAGGATGTTTCGGACACCAATGCTGTCAGAGCATAGAAAAAATACAATACCGGGCCCTTCTGCTCATACAGGTCGCGGTAAGGCACCTTGCCTCCCAGGATTCCCCGCCCCATAGTAAAGAAGCAGTTCACATCCACCCAGTTATTCATCGGATAAAACGGAGAGCTTTGAGAGCATACCAGCAGGAAGCCGACCGACAGCAGCAGCGCGGCCGCCGCCAGCAATATGTTCCTCCGCAGCTTTTCGTTTTTGTTCTCTGTGGATCGCATGTATTTCTCCCCCGGCAGAAGCGCTGCCTCTGCCGCCTGTTTCATTTTATTCCGCATGGCCGGATTCCGCCTGCGGCGCATCGGGCCGCGGCCGCTCCGGCAGAGGTTCCCAGGTTTTCTCACTGATGATATACCGCGGCCGATGCTTAACTTCCATATAGATCTTTCCGATATACTCGCCCAGGATTCCCAGACAGACCAGCTGCACGCCGCTGATAAAGCACACGATACAGGTCGTACTGGCCCAGCCGACTACCGTTTTCCCCAAAAGTGCCTCGATTACGGCCCAAATGACCCCGCAGAAGCTGAGCAGAGCCACCGCGGTGCCCAACCCCGCGATCATATGCAGAGGCTTTACACTCAGACTGGTGATCCCGTCCGCAGCCAGACCCAGCATTTTCCGCAGCGGATAATGCGACTTGCCTGCCAGACGCTCACGGCGCTCATAAGTCACTGTACTGCTCCGGAAGCCAGCCAAAGGGACCATCCCGCGCAGGAACAGATTGACTTCCTCAAAGCCGGCCAGTTCCCGCAGCACACGGGCCGAGATCAGACGGTAATCCGCATGGTTATAAACAACCTCCACGCCCATTGCCTTCAAAAAACGGTAAAAGCCCTGAGCAGTGGTGCGTTTGAAGAAGGTATCCGTATCACGCTTGCTGCGGACACCGTACACCACCTCGGAGCCCGCGTAGTAAGCTCTGACCATTTCTTCCATCGCATGGATATCGTCCTGCCCGTCACAGTCGATGGAGATCGTGATATCCGCGGCATCCTTCGCTTCCATGAGGCCCGCCAGCACCGCATTCTGGTGCCCGCGGTTCCGGCTTTGGCTGATCCCCAGAAAATGGACATCTTCATCCGCCAGCCGCCGGATGATCTGCCAGGTACTGTCCGTGCTCCCGTCATTGACAAACAGGATACGGCTGTCATCCCGGATCAGCCCGCTGCGGATCATCTTCTGCAGTTCCTCCAGGAACATGCCGGAAGTGAGCGGCAGCACCGCCTCTTCGTTATAGCAGGGGATTATCATATACAGTCTGGCACTCATATTTTCTCCTTTGAGAAAAGGGCACAGAAGCGCGCATTCGTCTTCCATGCCCCCATTCTTCTGCCTCAGGCAGACTGCCGCAGGCGGATCACATTACTTTTCAACTTCGGTATCTTCCGGAAGCTCCAGACCGAAGCTCTTCGCGAAATCGGCTTCCATTGCGGAAAGCTCGCTCTCGGAAAGCTCGGCATCCTCTGCATCCGCGATATCCTCGCTGCCGTCCTCTGCCAAATCATCATCTGCATCCTCGACGGATTCTTCATGATGACGAGCCGGCTTCGACAGGTTGCAATACTGAGGATCCGGTTCCTCAAAATCGGAAGTCAGCTGAACTTCATTGTAGCGCTTCATGCCGGTGCCGGCAGGGATCAGCTTACCGATGATAACATTTTCCTTCAGACCGCGCAGCGTATCGATGCGGCCGTTGATGGCAGCTTCGGTCAGGACACGGGTGGTCTCCTGGAAGGAAGCGGCAGACATAAAGGATTCGGTCGCCAGGGATGCCTTGGTGATACCGAGCATCACGGTCTTGCCCTCGGCGGGCTCCAGACCCTGAGCAATCAGCTCGTTATTCATCTCGCGGAAGCTGAGAACATCCATGCGGGTCCCGGCCAGAGCCTTGCTGTCGCCGGCCTTTTCGATCACGACCTTCTTCAGCATCTGGCGCACGATCACTTCAATGTGCTTGTCGTTGATCTCAACGCCCTGCAGACGGTAAACCTTCTGCACCTCGCGCAGCATGTAGTCCTGCACGGCACGGTCACCCTTGATACGCAGCAGATCGTGAGGATTGATGCTGCCTTCGGTGATCTCGTCGCCGGCCTGGATCACATCGCCGTGCTTGACCTTCAGACGCATATTATAGGGGATCAGATAGGACTTGGAAGTACCGGTCTCGGAATCGACGACCATCAGCTCACGCTTTTCGGAGCTGTCGTTATACCTTACCACACCGGAAATATCGGAAATGATCGCCACGCCCTTCGGTTTACGGGCTTCGAACAGTTCCTCAACACGGGGCAGACCGCCGGTAATATCATCACCGGCAACACCGCCGGTATGGAAGGTTCTCATGGTCAGCTGCGTACCGGGTTCACCGATGGACTGCGCTGCAATGATACCGACCGCTTCACCGATCTGGACCGGCTCACCGGTAGCCATGTTGGCGCCGTAGCACTTGGAGCAGAGACCGGTCTTGCAGGTGCAGGCCAGCACGTTGCGGATGCGGATCTTGGTCGCGCCGGTCGCGGCAACAGCAGCAGCCTTCAGCGGACGGATCAGCTCATTCCTGGCGACGATCACCTCACCCGTCTGGGGATCGATGATATCTTCGGCTGCCGTACGTCCGGTAATACGCTCCTGCAGGCCTTCCACCGTATCACCGGTGGACTTATTGATGAAGGCGGAGATCTCCATGGAAGGGATCTCGCCGCCGTTTTCGGCTGCGCAGTCCTCTTCCTGAATAATCACATCCTGCGAAACATCTACCAGACGTCTGGTCAGATAACCGGAGTCGGCGGTACGCAGAGCCGTATCGGACAGACCCTTGCGGGCGCCGTGTGCGGACATGAAATATTCCAGAACGTCCAGACCTTCACGGAAGTTGGACTTGATGGGCAGCTCGATGGTACGGCCGCTCGTATCGGCCATCATGCCTCGCATGCCGGCCAGCTGCTTGATCTGCTTGTCGGAACCACGGGCACCGGAGACAGCCATCATGAAAATGTTGTTGTACTTATCCAGACCGGCCATCAGTTCCTTGGCCAGGTGGTTATCGGCCTCGTTCCAGGTCTTGACGACTTCCTTATAACGTTCCTCGTCGGTCAGCAGACCGAAGCGGAAATTGCGGTTGATCTTATCTACCTTGACCTGTGCCTCATCCAGCAGGGCCTTCTTGCAGGCAGGAACGGTCATATCCGAAACGGATACGGTCATAGCGGCTCTGGTCGAATACTTGTTGCCGATCGCCTTGATCTTATCCAGGACTTCGGCAGTCTTCGTGGTACCGTGAACGTTGATGACCTTCTCCAGGATCTTCTTCAGATGCTTCTTGCCGACATGGAAGTCGATCTCCAGAGCCAACTCGTTGCCGGGGACCGTACGGTCTACAAAGCCCAGATCCTGATCGATGATCTCATTGAACAGGAAACGGCCCAGCGTGGAATGAACGGTACGCTGGATATCTTCGCCGTTCAGGTCCTTGCCGAAGCGGCGGATGGCGATCGGTGCATGCAGATCGATCTGATGGTTCTCATAGGCCAGGATCGCCTCGTTCATGTTCTTGAAGGCACGGCCGGCACCCTTGGATTCCGGACGTTCCTGCGTCAGGTAATAAATACCCAGAACCATATCCTGAGACGGAACCGCCACGGGGCCGCCGTCGGAGGGCTTCAGCAGGTTGTTCGGGGAGAGCAGCAGGAAGCGGCACTCGGCCTGCGCTTCCTCGCTCAGAGGAAGGTGAACAGCCATCTGGTCGCCGTCGAAGTCGGCGTTGAAAGCGGTACATACCAGGGGATGCAGGCGGATGGCTTTACCTTCTACCAGGATCGGCTCGAATGCCTGAATACCCAGACGGTGCAGTGTAGGTGCGCGGTTTAGCATAACGGGATGCTCGTGAATGACCTCTTCCAGAACGTCGAACACTTCAGACTGGAGGCGCTCCACCATCTTCTTGGCGCTCTTGACGTTGTGGGCCAGGCCGCGCTTCATCAGTTCCATCATGACGAACGGCTTGAACAGCTCAACAGCCATTTCCTTCGGCAGACCGCACTGATAGATCTTCAGATCGGGACCGACAACGATAACGCTTCGGCCGGAATAGTCAACACGCTTGCCCAGCAGGTTCTGACGGAAACGTCCCTGCTTGCCCTTCAGCATATCGGACAGGGACTTGAGGGCACGCTTGCCGGGGCCCGTTACAGGACGTCCGCGGCGGCCGTTGTCGATCAGAGCATCGACAGCTTCCTGCAGCATACGCTTCTCGTTGCGTACGATGATATCCGGGGCCCCCAGTTCAAGCAGGCGGCCCAGACGGTTGTTTCTGTTGATGATACGGCGATACAGATCGTTCAGGTCGGAGGTCGCAAAACGGCCGCCGTCCAGCTGTACCATGGGACGCAGATCCGGAGGAATGACCGGGACCTGACGCAGGATCATCCATTCCGGACGGTTGCCGGAATCGCGGAAGGCTTCCATCGCCTCCAGACGCTTGATCAGCTTGGCGCGCTTCTGGCCGCTGGCCTTTTCCAGCTGCTCGCGCAGGCTGGCGGACTCAGCCACCAGATCCACATCCTTCAGAAGCTTTTCGATCGCTTCGGCACCCATCTGGGCCGTGAAGGAATTCGCGCCGTTGCGCTCGATGGCGGCGCGGTAATCTTTATCAGACAGGATCTGGCATCTCTGCAGATCACTGTTCTTGGGATCCAGAACCACATATGCAGCGAAATACAGCACCTTTTCCAGCTGCTTCGGGGTGATATCCAGGATCAGGCTCATACGGCTGGGGATCCCCTTGAAATACCAGATATGGGATACAGGGGTAACCAGGCTGATGTGGCCCATACGCTCGCGGCGGACGCTGGATTTCGTGATCTCAACACCGCAGCGGTCGCAGACCACGCCCTTGTAGCGGATCTTCTTATACTTGCCGCAGTGGCATTCCCAGTCGCGGCTGGGTCCGAAAATACGCTCGCAGAACAGGCCGTCCACTTCGGGCTTCAGGGTCCTGTAATTGATGGTTTCCGGCTTCTTTACTTCGCCGTGGGACCATTTCAGTATTTTTTCCGGAGATGCCAGACCGATCTGGATGGCATCAAATCTCAGCGGTTCGTACTCTTCATGAGGCATTGCCATGACTGCTCCCCCCTTTATCAATCATCGTAACCGTCTTTTTCGCCGGTATAATCGTCCTTGAAGTCATCTCGGAAATCGTCCTCAAAGCGGTCCGCGCTGCTGCCTTCCACATCGACAAAGCCCTTCTCCGCTTCGGAAACTTCCTGTGTCGTATAGCCGTAGCCCTCGTAGGATTCATCCCTGCGGCCGCCCAGATCGCGGTTGCCCTCGATCACGGCACGGAAATCGCGCTCGGTATATTCCACATTTTCCTTGACCTCGACCTCGTTGCCGTTTTCATCCAGCAGCGTCATATCCAGACCCAGGGACTGCATTTCCTTCAAAAGTACCTTGAAGGACTCGGGAACGCCGGGCGTAGGGATATTTTCACCCTTGATAATAGCTTCGTAAGTCTTTACACGGCCCACAACATCGTCGGACTTCACCGTCAGGATCTCCTGCAGGGTGTAGGCGGCGCCGTATGCTTCCAGGGCCCAAACTTCCATTTCACCGAAACGCTGGCCGCCGAACTGGGCCTTGCCGCCCAAAGGCTGCTGCGTAACCAGGGAGTAAGGACCGGTAGAACGTGCGTGGATCTTATCGTCTACCAGGTGGTGCAGTTTCAGATAGTGCATGTGGCCGATAGTGACCTTGCCGTCGAACGGTTCGCCGGTACGGCCGTCACGCAGCTGTACCTTGCCGTCGCGGGTGATCGGGACGCCCTTCCACAGAGCTCTGTGCTCCAGATGGCTGCCCAGATATTCCAGCACGTCCGGACGCAGGGTCTCGCCGTACTTGGCAACGAAATCGTCCCACTCGCCGTTGGCATAGTCGTTTGCCATTTCCAGAGTATCCATGATATCCGTTTCCTTGGCACCGTCAAATACGGGCGTCGTTACGCGGAAGCCCAGTACCGCGGAAGCCAGAGAAAGGTGAGTTTCCAGGATCTGACCGATATTCATACGGCTGGGAACGCCCAGAGGATTCAGAACGATATCCAGCGGACGGCCGTTCGGCAGATAAGGCATATCTTCTACGGGCAGTACGCGGGACACAACGCCCTTGTTGCCGTGACGGCCTGCCATCTTATCGCCGACGGAGATCTTTCTCTTCTGAGCAATATAGATACGGACGCTCATGTTGACGCCCGGAGGCAGCTCGTCGCCGTTCTCGCGGGTGAATACCTTGGCATCCAGAATGACACCGTATGCGCCGTGCGGTACCTTCAGAGAGGTATCGCGCACTTCGCGGGCCTTTTCACCGAAGATGGCACGCAGCAGTCTTTCCTCCGCAGTCAGTTCGGTTTCGCCCTTCGGCGTGACCTTACCAACCAGATAATCGCCGGACTTGACCTCAGCACCGACGCAGATGATGCCATCCTCATCGAGATCCTTGAGGGTATCTTCGCCGACATTGGGAATATCACGGGTGATTTCTTCCGGACCGAGCTTGGTGTCGCGGGCTTCCGTCTCGTACTCCTCAATATGGATGGAGGTAAAGACATCTTCCTTGACCAGACGCTCGTTCAGGAGGATTGCGTCTTCGTAGTTGTAGCCTTCCCAGG
>JAZLHR010000059.1:0-17591 GCA_045616945.1 Lachnospiraceae bacterium
GTTGCCGGAACACAGTGGGGCAACAAGAAATACATGAACATGAAGCACTTGGAGGCGATGGACGACACCGCCTTCCTGGCTGGCTGACCTCATTCAGCAGAGTCTGCAAACAAATTTGCGCATAATACTTGACACTACCTATTGGATCATGACGAGGGAGGTGTTTTTGTGAAAATCATTGGTGAACGGCTGAAAGGGCTTCGCATGAGCGTGCAACTCTCACAGGCCCGCCTTGGAAAAACTTTCGGTATCGGTCAAACCAGTATCTTCAAATATGAGCGCGGCGAAGTAACAGTTCCAGCTGAAATTATGTTGAAGTACGCGGACATGTTTGATGTTTCTATGGATTATCTTTACGGCAGGACAGATGATCCTCACGGAATGTATTATGAGTGCAAGTTGCCAAAAATTGAAAAGTCTTATCCTGAAATGGACAAGTTTATTGAAATGTGTTTTGAGCCCGGAACTGCCATGAATGAGAGGTTAAAGGAAACACTCCACACGATGATGAAGGAGGAAATAGAATGAACGCAGTTATATACGCCCGTTATTCCTCCGACAGCCAGAGAGAAGAATCTATCGAGGGGCAGCTCCGTGAATGTACTGCTTTTGCCGAAAAGAATGGTATCACGATTTTGCGACATTACATTGATCGGGCTTTCTCCGCAAAAACAGATAACCGTCCGGAGTTTCAGGCAATGATTAAAGACAGCAGCAAGAAACTGTTTGACATGATCATCGTTTGGAAACTTGACCGTTTTGCAAGAAACCGCTATGACAGTGCCCGATATAAGGCGCAGCTAAAGAAAAATGGCGTAAAGGTTGTTTCTGCGACTGAAACAATTTCCGACGGAGCTGAGGGCATCCTGTTGGAATCCATGCTTGAAAGAATGGCTGAGTATTATTCCGCCGACCTTGCTGAAAAGGTTGTACGTGGCATGACGGAAAATGCGCTGAAATGCAAATACAACGGCGGTACACTTCCCATCGGATATGTCATTGACAGCGAACAGTATTTTCAGATTGACCCTTTGACTGCGCCATTCGTTCTTGAAGCTTTCAAGCAATATGACGAAGGCGCGACCATGACACAGATTCGCGATTGGCTCAATGATAAAGGTATCAAAAATACCCGTGGTCAGGAAATGACGTACAACAGTGTTCAGCACATGTTGAACAACCGAAGATACAGCGGAGAATACAGTTACAGAGAAATCGTTACGCCGGACGGCATCCCCGCCATTGTTCCGAAAGACCTGTTTGACCGTGTTCAGAAAAAGATGGCAAAAAACAAAAAAGCCCCTGCCCGTCATAAGGCAGAGGATGATTATCTGCTGACCACTAAGCTGTTTTGCGGATACTGCGGAGCCTATCTCTGCGGAGAGAGCGGCACGAGCAGAACGGGGATCGTGCATCACTACTACAAGTGTGTATCCGTCAAGAAGAAACGCGCAGAGTGCCACAAGAAGCCAGTCAAGAAGGACTGGATTGAGAATCTGGTTGTCAGCGAAACCATGAAGGTGGTTATGGACGACAAAGCGATAGAATCGATTGTCTCCATGCTGATGGATTTGCAGGATCGTGAAAGTACCAGCTTACCGCTCTACGAAAAAGAATTGAAGGATACCGAAGCTGCCATTGATAATATGCTCAATGCCATTCAGCAGGGTATCTTCAATAAATCCACAAAAGCCCGTCTTGATGAACTGGAAGCAACAAAGGATGAGTTGGAAATCAAAATTGCGTGTGAGAAGCTTATAAAGCCGAAGCTTACAGCAGAACAGATGACATTTTGGCTCCATCGTTTCCGCAAGTTGGATGTATCCAAAAAGGAGCATCGGCAAATGCTCATCGACACCTTTGTAAACGCAATCTTCCTTTACGATGACAAGATGCTGCTGACCTTCAACTTCAAGGACGGCACCAAAACAATCACCTTTGCAGATGTAAACACTGCTCTTGAAAGAGCTGATAGCGGTTCGGATTTGGATTGCTCCGGGGCACAAAGAGAGATGCCTGTCAGGCATCTTTTTTTGTGCCTTCGGACGAAAGTCCTGTTATCGCAGGGCGGGCAGGCCTTTGTCTGACTGCGGCGGAAAAAAAGAAAGGACCCGCCGGGAAGCGGGTCCTTAATGCATCTGTCATGCAGCTGAGCCGACAAATGCAGGTGTATGCAGGCTGCGTCAGTTGGCAGCGGCTTTCTTCTTCTCCAGCGTGCGGAGCACGAACAGAACCGCCAGCAGAAGAGCAGCACCGATAGCAAGGCTGATCCAGGCATTCTGGATGAAGCCGGCCAGCAGGTAGTTCACGAAGCAGACGCCGCCGACGGTGACCGCATAAGGGATCTGCGTGGCTACGTGCGTCACATGGTCGCAGCTTGCGCCGGCAGAGGCCATAATGGTCGTATCGGAAATAGGAGAGCAGTGGTCACCGAATACCGCGCCGGCAAGGCAGGCACCGATGCCGAGGTAGAACAGGGTGGAATCCTGCGGGAAGATCACGCTGACAATGGGGATCAGGATACCGAAGGTGCCCCAGGAGGTACCGGTTGCAAAGCTGAGCACGCAGCCGACCAGGAAGATGACACCGGGCAGAACAGAGAAGAGACCTTCGGAAGCGCCCAGCATCAGGTTGCCGATGAAGAACTTGGCACCCAGGCAGCCGTTGACAACATTCTTCAGACCGTTTGCAAATACCAGAATCGTGATAGCGGGGACCATGTTGATGAAGCCCTGCGGAACGCACTTCATGGCATCCTTGAAGGTGATGACACGGCGAAGCAGATAGTAGATGATTGTGATGACCAGAGCGATGATGGAGCCCCAGGGCAGTGCTACGAAGGAATCGGTATTACCGAAGGCGCCGGTGAAATTGCCGGCATAGCCGCTTTCGGCATCCCAGAAGCCGCCCACATAGAGCAGGGCCAGGAAGCACGCAGCGATCAGGACCAGAACGGGAAGGATCAGATCCATTACACGGCCGCGGGGGCTGTAATCGTTCTGAGCGGTATTGCTGCTGACGCTGCTGCCGGAGCAATCCTTGTCCAGAAGCGCGTTCATTTCATGGATCTTCATGGGACCGAAGTCGAACTTCATCAGGCAGACGGCCACGATGAACACCAGAGTCAGCAGGGAATAATAGTTCCACGGAATGGCTTTTACGAAGAGCGCGATGCCTTCATCTCCTTCGACGACGCCGGTAACGGCGGCAGCCCAGGAGGAGATGGGAGCGATCATGCAGACAGGCGCCGCGGTGGCGTCGATCAGGTAAGCCAGCTTGGCACGGGATACCTTGTGGCGCTCCGCTACGGGGGACATAACGGAACCGACCGTCAGGCAGTTGAAGTAGTCGTCTACGAAAATGCAGATGCCGAGCAGGAAGCAGGCAAGCATTGCACCGACGCGGGTCTTGATGTTCTTTTCCGCCCAGCGTCCGAATGCGGCGCTGCCGCCGGATTTGTTCATCAGGGCTACCAGAATGCCCAGGATGACCAGGAACAGGAAGATACCGGCATTATCGGCGATCGCGGCGATCAAGCTGTCGTTGATGAGCGTATCCATGGCGCCGATGGGGCTGAAATTCGAATACAGGAAGCAGCCGAGGATGATACCGATGAACAGGGAGGAGTAAACCTCCTTCGTGATCAGGGCAAGGCCGATGGCGAGAATAGGGGGCGTAAGGGCCCAAAAGCTGAAAGCGAAACGGCTGTCGGACGTAACGATGCCGAGCCCGTCGCATTCATCGCAGCCGCTGCCGCCGCAATAGGTGCAGGTTGCGCTCGAACCGACGCTGCCGTCACTGGCGGATACCATGAGGCTGCCGAAGAGAAATGCGAGTGTCACCACTAGGATGAGACTCATGAGACGTCTTCTTTTCATAAAAACTTCCTCCAAAAAAAATTAGCCATGATATCTATCATGACTAAACACGCAAAAACATCGGGCTTTGTCATGACAGCGCTCCGCACCGGTTCGGTGCGACAGTCCAGGAGATATTGTCCCGAGAACCAGCCGGAAGACCATACAGGCGGTGAACCGACTTCGGCGGCCTTGCCCTTCCCGCGTCCCGACCCTGCAGTCCTGGAACACGGTACTCATCGCAGCCGCGCCTCTATCAAAAACCGATATGGAATATAGCACCCTCAGAATGACTTGTCAATAGCTGCTTTCCATTATTTCATACTTTATTATTATAAAAAGGAATGGAACACGCAAAAAGCCCGGTTATCGGCTCCTGTAGACAGGCCCTGCGGGAAGCGTTATAATGCGGGAAAAAGTATTTGCGGGAAAGGATCACGGAGGAAGAAATGATCAAATGCGTTCTTTGGGATATCGACGGGACCTTGCTGGATTTTCTGGCGGCGGAAGCGGCCGGAATCCGCAGCTGTTTCCGGATCTTCGGGCTGGGAGAGTGCAGCGATGCGATGCTGCGGACCTATTCCGCGATCAATGTGCGATATTGGGAAAAGCTGGAACGCGGTGAAATGACAAAGCCGGAGATACTGGTCGGCCGGTTCCGTGAGTTCCTGGGACAATATGGCTTGGACTGCTCCGTTGCGGAGGCCTTCAACGTGGAATATCAGCTGCGTTTGGGAGATACGGTATGCTTTATGCCCTATGCGGAGGAAGTATTGCAGCGCCTTCGGGGAAAGGTGATCCAGTGCGCCGTCACGAACGGAACGAAGATCGCGCAGAATATCAAGTTCCGTAAGTCCGGACTGGACAGGATCTTTGACAGAGTCTTCATCTCGGAGGAGGTCGGGTTCGAAAAGCCGCGAAAGGAGTTCTTTGAGGCGATTTTTCAGGCATTTCCCGCGCTGCAGCCGCAGGAAATGATGATCGTCGGAGATTCCCTGACCAGTGATATCCCCGGCGGGGTGCAGGCGGGGCTGGTCAGCTGCTGGTTCAATCCGGGCGGCAGGGAAAATACATCCCCCTATCTGCCGGATCATGAGATACGCGATCTGCGGGAGGTAATTGCTGTTTTGGAGGCCGAAGGGGCCCTGCAGCCGAAAAATGTGCCGTGATGCGGTCGCACGGGAAACGCTTGACGCGGACAGGCAGTGTGCTGTAAAATCAAACTGGGTAGCGTGACCCGGTCTGCATCGCGCGGGCACGCGGAAAGGAATGCTGCGTATGAAGAAAATCAAATACAAAGAGGGATTTATCATGGCCGGATTGATGTTGATCATCGTACTGGTCTATTCTCTGGCAGTGATGAAGCTGGATGTGGAAGCGATCGGACCGGAGGGGAGCCGGGTCGGCTTTTCTCACCTGAACGGTGCCTTAAATAAGCTCATCGGATATCATCCTTTCTGGCACAGGCTGGCGGATATCCTTGCCTGGGCCTCGTTCCTGACGGTCGGCCTTTTTGCGGCGATCGGCATGCTTCAGCTGGTCAAGCGCAAAAATCTGTGGAAGGTGGACCGGCAAATCCTTGCTCTTGGCAGCCTTTTCCTGACCGTATTCATCCTCTATATCGTTTTCGGCAAGATCCCGATCAACTACCGCCCGATCATTCTTCCCGATGAGGGCGCTCTGGAGCCTTCCTTCCCTTCGTCTCATACCATGATGGCCTGCACGGTCTTCGGCGGTGTGTTCCTGGTGCTGAAGGACTACGTGCGGGACAAAAAACTTCGGAAGAAGATGCGCATCTTCTGCCTCGCAATGGCGGTTTTGATGACGCTGGCCCGTATGCTGGCCGGTATCCATTGGTTTTCGGATATCTTCGGCGGCGTGCTCATTGCAGCTTTCCTGCTGACTCTTTTTGACGCGGTCCTGTGGGAGATCCGTGAGGACAGAGCCGCGGGCGGGAAATAAAAAGGCGGCAGCGGCCTGTTTTGTCCTGAAAACCGGAAATACGGTTTTTCCTGAAAAAAGTGCTTGCATTTTTCTGCAAATGTGGTATAGTACTCCTCGCTTGGGGCATTAGCGCAGCTGGGAGCGCGCCACACTGGCAGTGTGGAGGTCAGGGGTTCGAATCCCCTATGCTCCATCCTTTTTTTGTTCCTGATCCGGAAAGCGGGTCGGCAGCCGGTACGTTCGGCCGCCGGCCTGCTTTTTTGACGCCTGCTTTTTCTGCCAAAGTGGGGGAAAAATACCGGGACAGTGCCTGCAAACGGGGCATATTTGACATTTTTGCGGAAATAGTGTATAAAAGTGGGGATATCGGTAAAAAAATGCTCTCTGATCGAAAGCACAGGAGGTATTGTGATGGAACACTATGAAGCAAAGCTTTGGACCGACTGCGGTGCCGAGCTGTGCGAAGGACCGGTATATGATGAACGGAAGAACCGGCTGTATTGGATCGATATCAATGGGCATCGGATCTACCGTCATGACTTTGCTTCCGGCCAGCGGAAGGAATGGGATACGGAAAAGAAGGTCGGCTGCATCGTCCTGGGAGAAGACGGGGAGGTGTATGCCGGGCTTGCGGACGGGCTGTACCGGATCCATGAGGACGGCAGCCGCGAAAAATTTGCTTCTCTGGCGGGACTGGACGATACCAAGCGCCTGAATGACGGCAAATGCGCCCCGGACGGCCTGTGGATGGTAGGCGGCCAGATCCTGAAACGGCCGACCACGGAAGCGTACCTGTACGCCGTGAAGCCGGACGGAAGCTCCGAAGCGGTGCTGGAGGGCGTGAACTGCTCGAACGGTCTGGCCTGGAATGCCGCAGGAGATACCTTTTACTATGTGGATTCCCGCTCCTGGGAAGAAAGCTATATCCGTGCCTTTGATTATGAAAAAGGGACCGGGAAGCTGAGCCGGATGCGGATCGTGCGGGAATTCCCCCCGGAAACTACACCGGACGGCTCATTGGTGCCGGATGGGATGACTATCGACGCCGAGGATATGCTTTGGGTCGCGCTCTGGAACAGACGCCGTTTGCTGCGCATCCGTCCGGCGGACGGAGAGATCCTGGCGGAGATTACCGTTCCCGTTGCCAAGGCTACCTGCGCCGTGTTCGGCGGAGCGGATCTTAAGACCCTGTTTATCAGTACGGCGGCCGATGCGAAGGCCGGCCGGGGCGGGTGCATTTTCACCTGCGAACTGCCTGTGGGCGGCAGACCGATCGATCGGTTTCATGCCTGAAATCATTCAAAACTCAAACGGAAGGGAGATCGTATGAGTACCTATCATTTTCGCGCAAAATGGCTCAGTGTTGCCTGCTATGAACTGGAAAAAGACGGATATCATATCGTAACGGATCCCTGTATGACGGGGAATGCCAATACAAACTGCACGACGGCGAATATCGAGGGCTGTGATATGATGACCCTCAGCCATGTCCACTGGGATCATATCACGGATATCCCGGAGCTGATGAAGCGCTTCGGCCAGCCGCCGCTGCTCACCGGCCCGCAGTCTGCCCTGCCTCTTGTATATTGGGCGGATCTGTACCCGCAGTCGGTATATCCCATGGATTCCAACCTGGAACTGGATTTCGACTGGGTAAAGGTCAAGGCCCTGTTCGGCCGGCATGTAAACTTCAATAAGCCTGCTTCCGTACTGGAACATGTGCTGCGCCGCCGCCCGGTCGTGGACCGCGGTATGGGCGACATGCAGATCCTGGGCACCCTGGAATACCGCAATTTCCTCTTCACCTTCCCCGACGGGCTGAAGGTGCTGGTATGGGGCAATGAATTCACGCCGGTGCAGATCAATATCGTGAAGCAGCTGAAGCCGGATATCGGCATCCTGCAGGCGACGAAGCAGCTGAAGGACCCCGACGGCTTTGTGAAATTCGTCAAGGCCGGCGGCTTCAAAAAGGTCCTGCCGCATCATATGGATCTTTCGCACCCCTTCGAGGAATATATCCCCGATCTGCAGTATCTGAAGGAACGTCTGCTGGATGAATGCAGCTGCGAGCTGATCATCCCCGAAGCACACGGTGTCTGGATGGAATTGTAATAAAGGAAACATAAGAAAAGCCGGTACTGCCTGCAGGGCGGTACCGGTTTTTTTGTGCGGGAGAGGACTCATTCTCCCTTGACTTTGTATCCGCAGAAGCGGATGGCTACTTTGGCAAGCTCGGCAGTCGGGTCGATGTAGGGGCCGGGAACGGAGAAGGTATCAGCCAGGATCGGCAGCTCCGTGCAGCCGAGAATGAAATAGTCGGCGCCCCGGGCCAGCAGACCGTCCAGAAGACCGGCCCAGACCGGTTCCTGCGGCAGGAGAGGCTTCGAGGCCTTCACGACGTCGTAGATCAGATACATGAGCGTATCCTGCGCGCTGCCGTCCGGAACGATATAGGGCAGGCCTTCGGCTTCCAGTGCCTTTTGGTACAGCCCGGAAGCAAGCGTCCCCTTGGTGGCAAGGATCGCGGCGGTCCGGCCCGGAAATGCCTTGCGGCAGGCGGCTGCAGTGGAAGTCAGGATACTGATAAAGGGAACGGAAGTTTTCTGCTGCAGTGCCGGCAGAAAATAGTGAGCGGTATTGCAGGGCATGACGATGCACTGTGCGCCGCATTTTTCCAGATTGGCGAGGGCACTTTCCATTTCCGGCAGGGGGCTGCGGCCTCCGCTCAGGATCGCTGCGGTCCGGTCCGGGATCCGCGCGTTGGAATCTATCACGGTACGGATATGTTCGCTGTCGGCCCCGGCCTGCGTCAGTTCAACGATCTTGCGGTAAAGATCTGCCGTGGCGAGCGGCCCCATGCCGCCCAGAATGCCCAAAATCTTCTTTTCCATCGGACACATGACTCCTTCCTGATCAGTCCTCTCTGCGGGGAAGCACCGGTACGGCGGCGGGATCCTCTGCCGGAGCAGGAGACTGCGCTGCCAGTTTTTCCTCTTTCAGCCTGATGCGGAGATTCTTGAAAAAATCGGACAGGAACGCGGAACATTCCTTTTCGAGGACTCCGTAGGTGATCTCCACCTGATGATTGAAGGCCGGTACCTGCAGAAGATTGAATATGGAACCGGCGCAGCCTGCCTTGGGATTCATGCAGGCGATCACCACCCGGTCGATACGGGACTGCACCAGCGCGCCGGCACACATCTGGCAGGGCTCCAGGGTGACATACAGCGTACAGCCCTCCAGACGCCAATCCCCCAGCTTGCGGCTGGCGCGGTCGATGGCTGTGATCTCCGCGTGCGCCAGGGTGGTCTTTTTCGTTTTGCGTTCATTGTGCCCGCGGGCAATGATCTTTCCGTCGGATACGATCACGCAGCCGATGGGGATCTCTCCCTTGGCGGCAGCTCTGTGCGCCTGCTGCAGGGCTTTTTTCATGAATTTTTCGTCTTCGGTCATAAGAATACCCAAAATGCGGGGGAAGTGCGGATACTACTGTCTGTCGTAATAGCTTTTGCCGGCACTCGGCAGGAAATAGGTCCGGATATAGCCATCCTTCGAGAGCACGACGAATTCGTTGGTTTCTACAATAAAATAACAGAAATCGCCGTCTTCCTTCTCTGTTTTATGAAGCGCCCGGGGGTCGTTGAGAACATCCGAGGCTGCGGCTTCGTAGGATTTCGCGTCCCGGAAGCCCATCTCCTTGCCGTGCTTCTCGTAATGCTGGTCCAGCAGGGATTTACTGCGGAAATAGTACTTCTTGACAGCCTTGGTGGGGGCTTCGGTGGCTTTCTCCGTAGGCTTCTCGGTAGGTTTTTCCGTAGCCTTTTCGGTAGCTTTTTCGGTAGCCTTTTCGGTGGCTTTCTCGGTAGCCTTTTCGGTAGTTTTCTCAGTAGCTTTCTCAGTGGCTTTTTCGGTTTCACCATCCGTCTGCGCCTGGGAAGCTTCCTCGGTCGGCTCGCCTGCGTTCAGAAAGCTGAGATCCAGCTTGCCGGTGAAATAAAGGATCGCGATGACAGCCAGCAGAGCGAAGGAAAGATATTTCTTCCATTTTTCGGCTTTTTTACGGTTCGATTTGGTGCTCATGATCGGCATCCTCCTTGCGGGAAAGATATTTTTGACGGTATTCGTTCAGGGACAGTTCGTTCGCGCCGCCGGAAAAATCCGGGTCACGGCGGGCAAGGGGCTCATCTTCCCATCCGCAGACGGGGCAGACCTCCCATTTGCCGGATTCACGGAAGCGATGTTTGCCGCAGACAGGGCACAGAAGCGCAGCCCTTTTCTGCTTTCTGTCCCGCAGGCTTCTAAGCAGCCCCGGCCGTTTATCAGCTTTTTTCTTCATTGTCAGCTCCTTTGAGTGCTTTGGCAGACCCTGCAGCGGGAAAATGCCCCGCGCGCAGGCTTTATTGTACTCGGAATACATGAAAAAGGCAAGAAGGAAAGCCTTTTTGACGCCCGGAATGGAAAAATCCCGTTTTCGAATGGAGAGAAAAGGAAATAATATAATTAAGCTTTTACTTATGTTCGCCATAAATTTTTTGTATTTGATAAGTAAAAAATTTATCTTGCAAATTGCCAAAAGGTAAACTATACTGTATATGGCGTGGTGAGCGCTAATTATGCGTATTGCAAGGAGAAATCGTATGGATGTACTCTCAGCGGCCGGAATTCCCCTCTCGGAAGCGTTGGTCAATTCCCTTGTCGGTTTCGGCATCGTGTTTTTGACGTTGCTGTTCCTGAGCGGTGTGATTTCGCTCTTCCGGTTTGTCGGCAAATGCGGTCAGAAGACAAATGAGACTGCTGCCGAAAAAACCGTCAAAGCGGCTCCGACAGAGAAGGAAAACAAGCCGACGGCGGATCCTGACGAGTCCGTGATTGCAGTGATCATGGCAGCCGTTGCGGAAAAGTGCGGCGCCGATGCACATGTTGTGTCTATTACCAAATCTGAAAATTAAATCGGGAGGAAAAAACGATGAGCAATTACAAAATTACCGTAAATGGTGTTTCCTATGATGTTACCGTAGAGGGCGGCAGCTCCATGATGAGCAGCTTCCCCATGAGCGCACCCATGGCCGCTCCGATGACCGCGGCTCCCGTGGCTGCCCCGAAGGCCGCTCCCGCCGCTCCGAAGGCTGCTCCCGCTGCCGCAAAGGCTGCTCCCGCTGCTGCCGGTGCCGTCAGAGTAGAAGCGCCTGTGATCGGCAAGATCTTCAAGCTGATCGCCAAGGTCGGCGATACGGTCGCTGCCGGTGATGATATTGTGATTCTGGAGTCCATGAAGATGGAGATCCCCGTAGTGGCTCCCGCTGCCGGAACGGTGGCTTCCATTGAAGTGAAGGAAGGAGATGCCGTAGAAGTAGGCGACCTGCTGGCCAGCCTGAACTAAGGCTTCTCGGGATAATCAAGAATGGGCAATTTTCTGACTACGCTTTCCAATTTGGTGCAGCAGACTGCCTTTGCCAACCTGAACTGGAAGAATTATGTCATGATCTTCGTGGCCTGCTTTTTCCTCTTCCTGGCGATCGCAAAGGATTTTGAGCCGCTGCTTCTGACTCCGATCGCATTCGGTATGCTGCTGGTCAATATTTACCCCGGCATTATTGCCGCTCCCACCACTTCTTATTTGAATAAGGACGGTGAGATCGTTGCCTCGGTGGAATATGACGGTGAAAATCTGCTGGCGTCTTTTGAGGCCTGTACGCTTCGTGACGACGGCAAGCTGGTATATAAGGACGCTGCCGGTGAGGATGTGGTCGTCGCGACCGTAAAATCCCCCGAAAAGGGCGGCGATGATTATGCCAGTGCGAAGCTGCTCCGTGCGCTTTTAGAGGGCGGCGCATACAACGTGCAGGAAAATGCGGGCGGCTTCCTGTATTATTTCTACAAGCTCGATGAGTGGGCCATCCTGCCCTGCCTGATCTTCATGGGCGTGGGCGCCATGACGGATTTTGCTCCTCTGATCGCGAACCCGCTCAGCTTCCTGCTCGGGGCTGCCGCACAGTTCGGTATCTATGTCGCTTATCTGGTCGCTGCGCTGCTCGGCTTCAACGGCAAAGCATCTGCTGCGATCTCCATCATAGGCGGCGCTGACGGCCCGACCTCCATTTTCTTGGCCTCCAAGCTCGGACAGTACAGTCTGATGGGACCGATCGCCGTTGCCGCATATTCGTACATGTCTCTGGTACCGATGATCCAGCCTCCGATCATGAAGGCGTTCACATCCAAGGAAGACAGAAAGATCAAGATGGGGCAGCTTCGCCCCGTTTCCAAGCTGGAACGGATCCTGTTCCCGGTGGTGATCACGATCATCGTTTCCCTGCTTCTTCCGACGACTGCCCCGCTGATCGGTATGCTGATGCTGGGCAATCTGTTCAGAGAATGCGGCGTGACCCGTCAGCTGGCAGATACAGCTTCCAATGCGCTGATGTACATTGTAGTTATCCTGCTCGCGACGTCTGTCGGCGCCACCACCAGCGGCGAAAACTTCCTGAACTGGGAGACCGGCAAGGTCGTGCTTCTGGGACTGTTTGCCTTCGCGTTCGGTACGTTCGGCGGGATCGTGCTCGGCAATGTCATGTGCCGGCTCAGCCACGGCAAGATTAACCCGCTGATCGGTTCGGCCGGTGTTTCCGCCGTTCCCATGGCTGCCCGTGTATCGCAGAAGGTCGGTGCTAAGGAGGATCCTACGAACTTCCTGCTCATGCACGCGATGGGCCCCAATGTAGCGGGCGTGATCGGGACCGCTGTTGCGGCTGGTGTGTTCATGGCGATTTACGGAGTTTTCTGAATCCGAAATTGATATAAAGAGACCGTCAGTTTTGGCGGTCTCTTTTTTAGGTTAACCCGAAAGTTAATGAGAACAATAAATTATGAACGCATAGAAGGTAGACAAATAATCTTTTCCTAGTATAATTGGAGGAACAGACAAGCGAGAGGAGAACGTTATGGCTGAAATCGCTGCAAAACCCGTAAAAATCACCGAGACAGTCCTTCGTGACGGACATCAGTCTCTGATTGCGACCCGTATGACTACGGAACAGATGCTTCCGATCATCGAAAAGATGGATCAGGTCGGCTATCATTCCGTGGAATGCTGGGGCGGTGCAACTTTCGATGCCTGTTTGCGTTTCCTGCACGAAGATCCCTGGGAGAGACTGCGTAAGCTGAGAGACGGTTTCAAGAAGACCAAGCTGCAGATGCTTTTCCGCGGTCAGAACATTTTGGGATACAATCATTATCCTGATGATGTTGTTGAGTATTTCGTGCAGAAATCCGTTGCAAACGGTATCGATATCATTCGTATTTTTGACTGTCTGAACGATATCCGGAATCTGGAGTGCGCCGTAAAGGCAGCCCGTAAAGAGGGCGGTCATGCGCAGGTAGCTCTTTCCTACACGCTGGGAGATGCTTACACGCTGGAATATTGGATGGATGTCGCGAAAAAGATCGAGGACATGGGTGCGGACTCTCTCTGCATCAAGGATATGGCCGGTCTTTTGGTTCCGACAGCCGCTACCGAACTGGTAAGCGCCCTGAAGTCCGCTACCAAGCTTCCTATCGATCTGCATACGCACTACACTTCCGGTGTAGCTGCTATGACTTACATGAAGGCGGTCGAGGCCGGCTGCGATATCATTGATACGGCCATGTCGCCCTTCGCACTCGGCACGAGCCAGCCTTCTACGGAGGTTATGGTACAGGCTTTCCGCGGAACGCCTTACGATACCGGCCTGGATATGGATAAGCTGGTTGAGATCGCCGAATACTTTACCCCCATTCGTCAGAAATTCCTCGATGAAGGCGTTCTGAATCCCAAGGTTCTGGGCGTCAATATCAAGACTCTGCAGTATCAGGTCCCCGGCGGAATGCTTTCCAACCTGCTTTCTCAGCTGAAGGAGCAGGGGAAGGAGAGCAAGTTCCAGGAAGTTCTGGAAGAAGTGCCCCGTGTCCGCAAGGACTTCGGTGAGCCGCCGCTTGTAACGCCTTCCAGCCAGATCGTAGGCACTCAGGCCGTATTCAATGTCCTGTTCGGCGAGCGCTATAAGATGGTCACCAAGGAGAGCAAGAAGCTGCTGGCCGGTGAGTTCGGTCAGACGGTCAAGCCCATGAATCCCGAAGTGGTCAAGAAGTGCATCGGCGATACGAAGCCGATCACCTGCCGCCCGGCCGATCTGCTGGCACCCAAGCTTGAGGAGTACGAGAAAGAGATCGCCGAATGGAAGCAGCAGGATGAAGATGTCCTGACCTACGCTCTGTTCCCGCAGGTCGCATTGGAATTCTTCAAGGGCCGCCGCGACGGTTTCCCGGAGGAAAAGCCCGCCGCACCTCAGCCCTCCGCGCAGAAGGCAGAAGGCATTGAGCCGGCTGTAATCGCCGCCATCACGGCCGCAGTGGCACAGACCTGTGGTCCTAACGCAGTCATTACTTCCATCAAGAAGTGCTGATATCTCAATATTAAAATTACATCAGGAGGATGATATAATGAGTTCTTATAAGATTACTGTGAATGGTGTTGCTTATGATGTTACGGTAGAAAGTGCCGGCTTCAGCCCGATGAGCGCTGCTCCCATGATGGCTGCTCCTGCCGCTTTTGCTCCTGTTGCTCCTAAGGCTGCCGCTCCTGCTGCTGCCCCCGCTGCCGCTCCTAAGGCTGCTCCCAAGGCTGCCCCTGCCGCTGCCGGCGCTGTTGCGGTAGAAGCTCCCGTTATCGGAAAGATCTTCAAGCTCGTTGCCAAGGTCGGTGATGTTGTTGCCGCCGGCGATGATATCGTTGTTCTGGAATCCATGAAGATGGAGATCCCCGTAGTGGCTCCCGCTGCCGGTACGGTTGCTTCCATCAATGTTAAGGAAGGCGATGCCGTAGAAGTCGGCGACGTTCTTGCTTCCCTGAACTAAAAAAATTTCAAGAGAAAATTGCAAGTTCATTCTTCCTGTTGTATAATAGGGAGAGGATGCCGGAGGTGCAGGAGACATCTCCGGCTTTCTTTTTTTCCGGTGCTGCGAAGGCAGTCCGAGGCTTGAAAACATTAGGGGGAAATAGTATGCAGGGCAATGTTCGTCCCGAATCCATGAAGAGAATCAACACCGAGGCATTGGCCGAGGCTTTTATTGAGGAACAGATCGCTGAACTCCGGAAACAAATCGGCACGAAAAAAGTACTTCTTGCGCTCTCCGGCGGCGTGGATTCTTCCGTTGTTGCCGCGCTTTTGATCAAAGCCATCGGCAAACAGCTGGTATGCGTTCATGTCAACCACGGTCTGCTGCGCAAGGGCGAGCCGGAGCAGGTCGTTCAGGTGTTCCGGAATGAATTGAATGCCAATCTGGTCTATGTGGATGCCGTGGACCGTTTCCTGGATAAGCTGGCCGGTGTTGCTGACCCCGAAACGAAGCGGAAGATCATCGGCAAGGAATTCATTGAAGTATTTGCCGAAGAAGCCGCGAAGCAGGAAGGCATCGAGTTCCTGGCACAGGGGACCATTTACCCCGATATTCTGGAGTCCGATGGCGTGAAGGCGCATCATAACGTCGGCGGTCTGCCCGAGAACCTTCAGTTTGAGCTGGTTGAACCGGTCAAGCTGCTTTACAAGGATGAAGTCCGCATGGTCGGCAAGGCGCTGGGCCTGCCCGACAATATGGTCTACCGTCAGCCCTTCCCCGGCCCTGGCCTGGGCGTCCGCTGCATCGGTGCCATCACCCGCGACCGTCTGGAAGCGCTTCGTGAGGCAGATGCGATCGTCCGTGAGGAGATCGGCAAGCTTCCCGTGACCCCTTGGCAGTATTTCTGCGCGATCCCGGATTTCCAGTCTACTGGCATCAAGTATGTCAACGGCAAGGGCGAGCGTTATATGGGCTGGGCCTGCGTCATCCGTGCCGTCAATACGACGGATGCAGTGCTTGTAACGGTTCCCGAGATCCCCTTCGAGACGCTGTGCGCGATGCGGGATAAGATCGTAAAGATCCCCGGAATCAACCGCGTGCTGTGGGACATCAGCGAAAAACCCGTGGCAACGATTGAGTGGGAATGATATCACGGAGTCACTTTCCCCGGTGAACACCTGCAAAAGTCGGGTTTTCCCGGAGCTGTGACAACAGATTGACAACAAAAATCCAATATTCAAAGAATAAGAGCTAACTGATTTTGTATAAGTCAGTTAGCTCTTTTTTGCTTTCATTCTTCTGTTTCTTCTTTGAGCGCATCCACCAGCATATCGCCGAGCACCTGTGACGGCACCTTCGCCCACCGGCCAGTGGTATCGAACTCGGGATAGAAATAGCGCCAGCGGTCGTATTCCTCCTGGCTGATCTCGCCGGAGTCGAGCATGGCAGCAGCCTGTCGCCATGCATACAGCATCTCATGCAGTTTTGCAGCGTCAGCACTGGAACGAGGGTCAATGCGCAGGCAGACTTCCCCCTCCATGTCGCCGCCCATTTCATCGACTCTCAAACCGTATCGGTCTTCCAGCGTGAACAGCGTGTGCATAAGTCCGATGTAGGAGTCAATATCCGGCACGGCGAGCGCCTGCGGCGAAACGTCGAGTATCTGCGCAAGGGACGCTGTAAGGTCAGATTTAGGGGTTCTGACCCCTGTTTCGTACTGCGCAAGCCGCACGTCGGCAGATTTCTCCGGGAAACCGAGAAGCTGCCCCAAATACCTCTGCGTCATACCGCGCATATTGCGGAAAAAGTGAATTCTCTCACCGATTGCCATGATACCACACTCCTGCGTAAAGCATTCTTTGCAGATAGTATAGCATATATGTTTAGCATTGTCAAGATAAATCGAAACAAATTTGTTTAATATTTTCTCGCAAACCTATTGACATTAACATAAATGCTTAGTATAATAAAGGCAAGACTAAATGAATAAGTTTAGCAATGTGCGGCACCGGGCAAATACGAAGAAAGGAGGAACGTGCCTATGGAGAAACGGTCATTCATGAGAGTGGATGAAGTTGCGGCAGAACTGGGAGAAGAAAAGCAGAGTACGAAGCGCGGATTCAAAACCAAGCGGGAAGCCCTTGCATGGGAACGCGAAATGCTGAACAAGGCGACCGGCGATCTGGATATGACCTCAGGGAGCTTCATCGAGCATTACACGGAGGATGTAAAACCTCGTCTCAAGGAAAACACGTGGCAGACGAAGGATAACCTGATTCAGACCAAGTTTCTCCCGTATTTCGGCAAGCTGAAAATGAATAACATCATGCCTCAGCAGATTATCGCATGGCAGAACGAGATGATGAACTTTCGGGACGAAAACGGCGAGGCATACTCTCCGGTCTATCTCAAGACGATCCACAATCAGCTCAGCGCGATTTTCAATCATGCGGTGAGGTATTACAACCTGAGAGAGAACCCCTGCAGGAAAGCGGGCAGCATGGGCAAGAAGAAAAACCATGAAATGTCGGCGCAGCGGCTGGACAAAGGAGGAATATCTGAAATTCGCGGACGCGATGATGGACAAACCGCAGTCCTACTACGCATTTGAGATGCTTGCGGCGTAAACGACGCGGCTGGTGCGGTATCCGCGAAGGCGAGCTGCTGGCGCTGACGCCCGCCGACTTCGACTTTGAGAAGAACACCGTTACCATCAACAAGTCCTATCAGCGACTGAACGGCAGCGACGTCATCACCTCTCCCAAGACGGAAAAGAGCAACCGGACGATCCTCGTTCCGCAGTTCCTTATGGACGAGATCAGGGACTATCTGAAAATGCTCTACGGCATCCAGCCGGACGAGCGGATGTTCACCGTCACCAAGAGCTATCTGCACCGGGAAATGGACAGAGGCGCAAAG
>JAZLHR010000060.1:0-5225 GCA_045616945.1 Lachnospiraceae bacterium
AGGCTTATTTCACATGCAAAAAATCCTTTGATTTTCCCGATTTTCTCCTGTTTTTTCTCCTTTTCCCACACTAAATTCATCGATTTCCCATACTAAATCCAAGCGTTTATCTACTGTGGGATTTACTTTGGGAATTTACGCGAAGCGGCGGCAGACTGAGTTGACAAAGCCCCGCGAAAGTAGTACTTTACACGGTGGAAGCGGAGCGCCGTGCCGGTGTGCCGGCAGCTTTCCGCAGATGCAGCAGTCAGGAATATGCCAAAGAGGAGGAAATATCATGGACGCAGGCAGTAGTAACGGTAACCCGGCAGGCCGAAGTAGACGGAGCACCCTGTTTGCGTTTCCGGGTGTTTCCGTGTCATAGCGATGCCTGCCCTTCCGTTATGTCCAAAATATTCGGGGAGGGTAGCAATGAGTGACAGAAGTGAGTTTTCTCTTTCAGAGATGATGGAAAAACTTCTGACGGAAAGAAAGTATCGTACCGTCAGAGATGTACTGGTGACCATGAATCCGGCGGACGTAGCCGCCATTACAGAGGATTTGAATGAGGAAATGCTTCCTCTTCTTTTTCGTTTGCTTCCGAAAGAACAAGCGGCGGAAACCTTTGTGGAAATGGACCCTGAGGTACAGGAATTATTGATCAAGGGCTTTTCGGACTCCGAACTGAAGGAAGTGCTGGATGAGCTCTATGTGGATGACGCCGTAGATATCGTAGAGGAAATGCCGGCCAATGTGGTGAAGCGGATCCTTTCCGCTGCCGCGCCGGAAATGCGCCGGGAGATCAATGAGATCCTGCGCTATCCGGAAAATTCCGCCGGGTCCATCATGACGACGGAATATGTTTCCCTGCGCCCGGAAATGACGGTCGGGGAGGCCATCCTGCGTATCCGCCGTACCGGTGTGGATAAGGAGACCATTTATACCTGCTATGTGACCAAGGACAGGATGCTGCTCGGGACCGTGACGGTGAAGGATCTGCTCCTGGCACCGGATGACGAGACCTGCATCACGGAGATCATGGAGAAAAACGTGATCACCGTGAATACGATGACCGACCAGGAAGAGGTCGCGCAGATGCTTTCCAAGTACAATTTCCTGGCACTGCCCGTAGTGGACAACGGCGGCCGTATGGTCGGTATCGTAACATTCGACGATGCCATGGACGTTCTGGAAGACGAGGTAACGGAAGATATCGAAATCATGGCAGCCATGACGCCTTCCGACAAGACCTATCTGCGTTCCACCCCGTTCGATCTGTTCCGGCACCGTATCCCCTGGCTGCTGCTCCTCATGGTCTCGGCGACCTTTACGGGAATGATCATCGGCCATTTTGAAACGGCTCTCGCGGCTCAGGTGGTCCTGACGGCCTTTATCCCCATGCTGATGGACACGGGCGGCAACTCCGGTTCTCAGTCCTCTGTTACGGTGATCCGTTCCCTGTCTTTGGGCGAATTGGAATTCGGCGATCTGGCAGCCGTCATCTGGAAGGAGATACGGGCCGCGGTGATGTGCGGCCTGACTCTGGCAGCGGCCTGCTTTGCCAAAATGATGCTGGTCGACAAAATGCTGCTGGGCAATGAAGGCGTAACGACCGTTGTGGCGATGGTGGTTTGTCTGGCCCTGGCCGTAACGGTGCTCGTGGCCAAGGTGATCGGCTGCACACTCCCCATGTGCGCCAAAAAGCTGGGCTTTGATCCGGCTGTCATGGCCAGTCCTTTTATTACCACGATCGTGGACGCGGTGTCGCTGCTTGTGTACTTCCGGATCGCGACAGTGCTGCTTCCGATATAAAAAAGGGCGCAGAATGCATCAAAAACGCCGATTATGGTGATTTTTGCATGAAAAACGCCTCTTTTGAAAAAAGTGCTTGCGAATTATTCCGCATTGTGCTAGAATGCCTGCGCATGGACGACAGGAGGTATGACCCATGAAAGCCGTTACGATCATTCTTACCATTTTATTGGTACTTATAAGCATCGCACTGATTGTTCTCGTTATGATGCAGGAGAGCAAGGACAGCGGAATCAGCAGCCTGGCCGGCGGAAACAGCGGCTCCTATGCTGCCCGCAATGCCGGACGCACCAAGGAAGGCAAGCTGAAGCTCTATACCCGCATCGGTCTGATCGCCTTTATGGTGATCGCGCTCGCCCTGAATATCATAGGCTGAGCAGCGGGAATTTCCGAAACGGCGGTGCATCGTTGTATGCGCCGCCGTTTTCTGTTTGGAGGAAGGCATGGCAAAAGACAGTTTCAAACTGATCGCAAACAATAAAAAGGCTTATCACGACTATTTCATCGAGGATAAATACGAGGCGGGCATTTCCCTCGCCGGTACGGAGGTCAAGTCGCTCCGTCTCGGAAAATGCAGCCTGAAGGAAGCCTATATCCAGATCCACAAGGGAGAAATGTTCCTGTACGGGATGAATATCAGCCCTTATGAAAAAGGAAACATTTTCAATAAGGATCCGCTCCGCGTGCGCAAATTGCTGCTCCACAGCTATGAGATCCGCAAGCTGGCGGCCGGAGCCGAACAGCAGGGCTATACCATCATGCCTCTGCAGATCTATTTCAAGGGGCAGTACGTGAAGGTGGAGATCGGCCTCGCCAAGGGCAAGAAGCTCTATGACAAGCGGGAGGCCCTGCAGGAAAAGGATATGAAGCGTCAGGCAGAACGGGAAATGAAGGACCGGGCCTAGAACGGAGGTCCGGTGCCGTTTTTTCAAATTCGTGCTTGACATTTCGGACGGCGGTGGTATAGTTTGACACCGTAGTCCCTCATAAGATAAAGCGTTGAGGAGAAGAGTAGGCTTTGGAAAGCATCCAGAGAGAGGCGCGCGCGGTGGAAGCGCCTTATGCGGACAGGGCTGAAAACCGGCTCCGAGCGGCCCCAATCCGGCCCGGCAGGCACCGTTATCGGCTGAATGAAGTGGTTTCCTTACGGAAAAAACAGGGTGGAACCGCGGGTAAAAACAAATACTCGTCCCTTTTGCAGCATTTGCGTGCAGGAGGGGCTTTTTTTATGCGGCGGCAGCTGCCGGCCGCGAGATCCGTAAAACAGGAGGAAAGAAACATGAAGATCACGTTAAAGGACGGCTCCGTAAAAGAATATGCCGTGCCCATGAGTGCGTACGACATTGCGTGCGATATCAGCGAAGGCCTGGGACGCATGGCCTGCCTGGCAGAGATCAACGGTGAGACCGCCGATCTGCGCACGGTCATTTCCGAGGACAGCAGTCTGAATATCCTGACGGCCAAGGATGCCGCCGGTCTGAGCGCGCTGCGCCATACTGCAAGCCATGTGATGGCCCAGGCAGTGAAGAGACTGTATCCGACGGCCAAGCTGGCTATCGGCCCTTCCATTGCAGACGGCTTTTATTATGATATCGACTTCGAAAAGCCCCTCATGGCCGAGGAACTGGAAAAGATCGAAGCCGAAATGAAGAAGATCATCAAGGAAGATATCAAGCTGGAACGCTTCACGCTGCCCCGTGCGGAAGCGATCGCTCTGGCTGAGTCCTGGGGCGAGCCTTACAAGGTGGAACTGATCCGGGATCTTCCCGAGGATGCCGAGATCAGCTTTTACAGGCAGGGTGACTTTACCGACCTCTGTGCCGGCCCTCACCTGATGAGTACCAAGGGCGTCGGCAAGGCTTTCAAGCTGCTGAATGTGGCCGGTGCCTACTGGCGCGGCAGCGAAAAGAACAAGATGCTGACCCGTATCTATGCGACCGCCTTCGCGAAGAAGGAAGACCTTGAGGCCTATGAGACCATGATGGAAGAGGCCAAGAAGCGCGATCACCGCAAGCTGGGCAAGGAACTCGGCCTGTTCATGATGAGCGAGTACGGCCCCGGCTTCCCCTTCTTCCTGCCGAAGGGCATGGTGCTGCGCAACGCATTGATGGAATTCTGGCGCGAGATGCACTATAAGAACGATTATGTGGAGATCTCCACGCCTGTTATGCTGAACAGAAGCCTGTGGGAAACCTCCGGTCACTGGGATCATTATAAGGAAAATATGTACACGACGGTGATCGACGAGCAGGATTTCGCCATCAAGCCCATGAACTGCCCCGGCTCCATTCTGGTATATCAGAACCAGCCCCGTTCCTACAAGGATCTGCCGCTGCGTCTGGCGGAGTGCGGACTGGTACACCGTCACGAAAAGAGCGGTGAGCTGCACGGCCTGATGCGTGTGCGCTGCTTTACGCAGGATGATGCGCATATCTTTATCACCGGCGACCAGATCAAGGAAGAAGTGACCCGCATCGCAGCCCTGATCGATCAGTTCTATAAGCTGTTCGGCTTTGAATATCATGTCGAGCTGTCTACCCGTCCCGAAAATTCCATGGGCTCCGACGAGGATTGGGCTGCCGCCGAAGACGGTCTGAAGCAGGCTCTCGAATCCATCGGCCTGGATTATGTGATCAATGAAGGCGACGGCGCATTCTACGGCCCGAAGATCGACTTCCACCTGGTAGACTGCATCGGACGTACCTGGCAGTGCGGTACCATCCAGCTCGACTTCCAGCTGCCGCAGCGCTTTGAATTGGAATACATCGGTGCCGACGGTGAAAAGCACCGTCCGATCATGATCCACCGCGTATGCTTCGGCTCCGTGGAACGCTTTATCGGCATCCTGATCGAGCATTTTGCCGGTGCCTTCCCGACCTGGCTGGCCCCCGTACAGGTCAAGGTACTCCCGATCTCCGATAAGTTCATGGACTATGCAGGCAGTGTCAAGAGCAGTCTGCAGGCCGCAGGCATCCGCGCAGAGCTGGATACCCGCTCCGAGAAGATCGGCTACAAGATCCGCAGCGCGCAGCAGGAGAAGGTCCCTTACATGCTGGTAGTCGGCCAGAAGGAAGAGGAAGAAGGGCTCGTAGCGGTCCGCAGCCGCAAGAACGGGGATGAAGGCCAGAAGAACCTGGCAGATTTCATTGCCGAGCTGCAGGCCGATATCAAGAGCCGCAGCTGCAAATAACGGCTTTGGACCGATACAGACAAAGAAAGGGGGCTGTAAAAAAACTCAGCCCGTTAACTAACCCAAACGGCAGACCCGCAAGTGCAAGTTGCTTGCGGCTCTGCCGTTTTTCCGCCCACTCTCAGGAAGAAGCTTTTTTCTATGCAAAAACCGCCGTAACCATAGCGATTACGACGGTTTTCTGGTATAATTCTTTTATGCCCAAAAGCAAAAATACCACCGCTTATTCTACACCAAAACAGCT
>JAZLHR010000061.1:0-9995 GCA_045616945.1 Lachnospiraceae bacterium
GCAATAATATCTTCGTACTGTAAATAAAGGCTCTGCCGGTCGGTAGTAGGGGCAGAATTCTCGGCAGCAAACACAGCCGGACACAAACTTATTGTTAAAACAAACACGACGAGGATGGATAATATTTTTTTCATATGGTTCAGTCAGCAAAACAGGATGCTGTCGATCTGAAAGCGTTTCTTTCAAATATCCGTGAGTGCACCGATATTCAAAAACTCACCCCAACGCTTGTAAATACGCTCATCAAGAAAATTGAGATATTCAACAGCATAAAGGGTGAGGACGGAAAGAAGCACGTTCCGATCACAATTCACTTTCGGTCGGTGGATATCGTTACCGTTCCCGACGAAGAAGAGATCATTGCCGCTATGGAAGAAATCCGCAACAACCCCACGAAAGTGGCGTAAAATAAAGGAAAACGGTGCAACCCAAACGGATTGCACCGTATCCTACATAGAACTGTCCTTTAGAGCACCGCTCATACGGGACGCCTTTTTGTTTGGGAAATGAACGGATTATTTCAGCAGCTCTTCCGCGGCGATGCCGGGCGTGGTCATGCC
This sequence comes from Lachnospiraceae bacterium, assembly GCA_045616945.1. Lineage (GTDB taxonomy): Bacteria > Bacillota > Clostridia > Lachnospirales > Lachnospiraceae > UBA6987. The sequence goes on from JAZLHR010000061.1 coordinate 561, forward strand.
GACGGGATCGAGGATCCTGTCCAGCGCCTCGGAGGAGAGCAGCCCCTCTTCAAGCGTCAGTTCGCGGACGGGACGGCCTGTTTTGATCGCTTCCTTGGCGACATGTGCCGCTTTCTTGTAGCCGACATGCGGGCAGATCGCGGTGATGATGCCGACCGAGCCGTCTACCAGCTCACGGCAGTGCTCGGCGTTGGCAGTGATGCCGGAAACGCAGTGGTCGATGTAGGTCCCGGCAGCGTGGTCCAGCATTTCGATGGAACGGAACAGGCTGTAATAAACGATCGGCTCGAAGGCATTGAGCTCCATCTGACCGCCTTCGACGGCCATGGAGATCGTGACGTCGTTGCCGACGATGCTGAAGCAGACCTGGGTCATCACCTCGGGAATGACCGGGTTGACCTTGCCGGGCATGATGGAGGAACCGTTCTGGCGGGAAGGCAGGTTGATCTCACCGAGACCGCAGCGCGGGCCGGAGGACATCAGACGCAGGTCGTTGGCTCCCTTGGAAATGGCGACCGCCAGAGATTTCAGACCGGAAGAGATCGCCGCGAAGGAGTCCAGATTGGAAGTTCCGTCTACAAGGTCGGCCGTCTGTACCAGCGGCAGGCCGGAGATCTTCGCGATCTCGGGAACGATCTCGCTGAAATAGGTCTTGTCCGCATTGATGCCGGTGCCGACGGCGGTACCGCCCATGTTCAGCTCGCACATTTCCTTCATCAGAAGATCGATGCGGCCGATGCCCCGCTTCACGGCGGTTGCGTAGGCGTGGAATTCCTGACCGAGGCGGATCGGGACGGCGTCCTGGTTCTGCGTGCGGCCCATTTTGATGACCCCGTCAAATTCCGCGGCCTTGGCCATATAGGCATCGTACAGGCGCAGCAGCGTCTTTTTGCAGGAGGCCCAGAGCTTCAGCACGGTCATCTTGCCCGCGGAGGGGATGACGTCGTTTGTGGACTGGCCGTTGTTGACGCAGTCATTGGGGTGGACAACGGAATAATCGCCCTTGGTGCCGCCGAGGATTTCGATCGCGCGGTTGGCAATGACTTCATTGGCGTTCATGTTCATGGAGGTGCCGGCGCTGCCCTGCACGGGATCGACGATGAACTGGTCGAGCAGCTGCCCTGCGATGATCTCGTCGCAGGCCCGGCATACGGCTTCCTTCTGCGCTTCGGTGACCAGACCGACGCGGTGATTTACCGTGACGCAGGCCTTCTTGATCTCCGCCATGGATTTGATGAACTGCGGATTCATCCGCTCTCCCGTGATCGGGAAATTTTCCAGTGCTCTCAGGGACTGGACACCGTAATAGGCTTCCGTAGGGACCTGCTTGCTGCCGATGGAATCTTCTTCTGCTCGGAAAAGCTGTTCTTTCATAATATTTCTCCTTCCCGGATGAAAATCCGGACTTTTCTTGTCTCCAGTGTATGCGAAAAGTTATAATAAATCTAATACATATATACGATCATATATATTAAAGAAATTTATCTTTCCGGGCAGAAGCAAAAAAAATACGGCAGCAGGCGGTTCGGCAGTATTTTTTGCGGGCGGATCCGGCCGGGACCGGGCTGCGTGCGGACACAAAAAAGGCTGCCCGGCAAAGGGCAGCCAGCGGGGATAATAGATGGAACTGAATGCAGGTGTGAAAGAATATCCTTAACGCATTATTTATCGTATTCGTAGAAGCCGCGGCCGGTCTTTCTGCCGAGCTTGCCGGCTCGGACCATCTTCTTCAGCAGAAGAGCGGGACGGTACTTGGGATCGCCGGTTTCGGTGAACATGACGTTCATGATGGCCAGGCAGACATCCAGGCCGATCAGGTCGCCCAGTGCCAGCGGACCCATGGGATGATTTGCCCCGAGCCGCATGGCCTTGTCGATATCCTCTGCGGAGGCAACGCCGCCCTCCAGCACACCGATGGCTTCGTTGATCATCGGGACCAGGATGCGGTTGACGACAAAGCCGGGACCGTCGGATACTTCCACCGGATCTTTGCCGATCTCCTGTGCCAGACCGTAAACGAAATCGAAGGTCTCCTGACGGGTATTGGCGCCGCGGATGACTTCCACGAGCTTCATCACGGGCACCGGATTAAAGAAATGCATACCGATGACGTCGTGCTTCAGCCCCAGAGCCAGTTCCGTGATGGAAAGGGAAGAGGTGTTGGAAGCGAAGACCGTTTCGGGCTTGCAGATGCCGTCCAGACGGGTCAGCAGGCTCTTCTTGGCAGCCATATTTTCCTGAATGACTTCGATGACCAGATCTGCGTCCGCGCAGGCGCTTTCCTCGGTAACGACAAGATTGGCGGCCAGCGCATCCAGGGCTTCCTGCGTCATCTTGCCGGCATTCACCCGTTTTTGAAGATTGGAAATGAGCAGGTCTTTGCGGCTCTGCGCAAATTCCGTGCTGAAGTCATACATAAGAACGGTGTGTCCTTTGGAGGCGAAGACCTGCGTGATGCCGCTGCCCATGGTGCCGACGCCGAAAACTGCAATTTTCATGGTATATTTCCTCCTGAATCGTTTATTTAACGGCCTGTAAATCCTGTATTCTTTCTTTTTTCGAGAAATGCAGCCATCCCTTCGCGCTGGTCCCCGGTCTCAAAGCAGGCGCCGAAAGCCTGACTTTCCAGCTCTACGGCCTGTTCGATCGGAAGCATGCAGCCGCCGCGGAGCACTTTTTTGGCATTGCGGACGGCGATGGGAGCATTGGAGGCGATCCTGGCAGCCAGCTTCTCGGCGGCCGGAAGCAGTTCCTCCTGCGGGTATACCGCATTGACGAGGCCGATGCGGAGCGCTTCTTCCGCCTTGATGTTCCGTGCGGAGAAAATCAGTTCGGAGGCACGGCCGATGCCGACGATGCGTGCGAGCCGCTGCGTGCCGCCGAAGCCGGGGGTGATCCCCAGCCCGACCTCCGGCTGCCCGAAAAGCGCATTGTCGCTGCAGAGGCGGATATCGCAGCTCATGGCCAGTTCACAGCCGCCGCCGAGCGCGTAGCCGTTCACCGCGGCGATCACGGGAACGGGAAAGCTTTCCAGCTTCAGGAAAACACGGTTGCCCCGGCGCCCCAAAGCAGCGCCTTCTTCCGCGGTGAGCGTGCTCATTTCGGAAATATCGGCACCCGCGGCAAAAGCCTTGGGCCCCGCGCCCGTAACAATCAGGCAGCGGACGGCGTCCGTATCTACTGTGTCCAGAACCCTGTCCAGCTCCTCCAGAACCTGACTGCAGAGAGCGTTCAGAACCTGGGGCCGATGGATGGTAATGATACCGATTGTTCCTTTTGCTTCATACAAAACCGTCTCCATACAGTATCCTCCTGCCGCAGACTGTTTCAATTAATTATTCGGACGCAGGCGGCTGAATACATATTCTGTCAACTTGCGCCACCGTTCAAAACTGTTATGACAGTTATAAACGCTTTCCCGGAATCTGTAAAGCCTTACTTGCCGTTTTCTGCCTACTTTTCACGTTAAGCAGGTTAACATTAGCAAAGAATTCATTGACACCGATATATTTCCTTGCTATTATAAACTGGAATGAAATATGATCACCCGAAAGGAGAAATCATTTATGAACAAGGTATGTACTTTATCCGAAGCCGTTCAGAAGTTCGTCAAATCCGGCGATACCATCTGCTTCGGCGGCTTCACCACCAACCGCAAGCCTTATGCTGCTGCATACGAAATCCTGCGTCAGGGTCAGAAGGACTTTACCGTTTGGGCAGGTCCTGCCGGCGGTGACTGGGACATGATGATCGGCGAAGGCCGTGTTAAGACTTACATCAACTGCTACACCGCCAACTCCGGCTATACCAACGTATCCCGCCGCTTCCGTGCCGCCATCGAAAAGGGCGAACTGATCTACGAGGATTACAGCCAGGACGTTCTGATGCTGCAGCTGCATGCGGCCTCCCTCGGCCTGCCTTACCTGCCCGTTCGTCTGATGCAGGGCTCCGGCCTGTGCGAGTACTGGGGCATCAGCGAAGAGAAGCGCAAGGAACTGCCGAAGGTTGACAACCTGAAATTCGCTTATGTTGACAACCCCTTCAACCCCGGCGAGAAGGTAGTCGCTGTTCCGGTTCCTCAGCTGGACTGCGCTATCATCCATGTTCAGCAGGCTTCCCCGGACGGCACCTGCAAGATCTTCGGTGATGAGTTCCATGATATCGACATCGCAGTCGCTGCCAAGCGCGTGATCGTGACCTGCGAAGAAGTCGTCAGCGACGAATTCATCCGTCAGGATCCCACCACGAACAAGATCTTCGGCGAGTGCGTAGATGCCGTTGTACGCTGCCCTTACGGCGCATGGCCCAGCCAGTGCTACGGCTACTATGACGATGACGATGCCGCTCTGAAGGAATACGACAAGGCTTCCAACTACGTGGACGAGGCCGATGCCGTTGCCAAGCTTGCCAAGGCTGCCATGAAGGCCAAGAAGGTTTCCGACCTGAAGCCCGAAGACGAGAAGCTCAAGGCTGCTTACGAGAAGGCTCAGGCCGCTGCCGATGCCGCTGCCAAGGGCGAGAAGTTCCCCGAGACCTTCAAGGATTACCTGAACAAGTGGGTTTACACCTGCAAGGACCAGGATGACCTGCTGGATAAGATCGGCGGTCACCGTCTGATGAACCTGAGGGTTGAGCCGCACCTCGGCTATTCCACCAGACACTAAAACGGGGAGGACAAGAGACATGGCTGATTATACAAAGTACACTCCTGCTGAAATGCAGGCTTATGCAATTGCCAAGAATATCAAAGAGAACCAGATCGTTATCGTAGGTACCGGCCTTCCGCTGATCGGTGCTTCCCTGGCTAAGCGCGCTATCTGCCCCAGCTGCCACCCCATCGTAGAGAGCGGCCTGATGGACTGCTCCCCCGTTGAAGTGCCCCGTTCCGTAGGCGATCTGCGTTTCATGGCTCATTGCGCGGTTCAGTGGCCCAACATCCGTTTCGTAGGCTTCGAGGCCAACGAATGGCTGCATGACAGCGACCGTCTGATCGCTTTCATCGGCGGCGCCCAGATCGACCCTTACGGCAACGTAAACTCCACCTGCATCTACGGCAAGGGTGATTACGTGAAGCCCATGGTTCGTTTCACCGGTTCCGGCGGCGCAAACGGCATTGCCACCTTCTGCAACACCATCATCATGATCAAGCTCGACAAGACCAAGTTCGTGAACAAGGTCGACTACATCACCTCCTGCGGCTGGATGGACGGCCCCGGCGGTCGTGAGAGAGCAGGCCTGCCCGGCAACCGCGGCCCTCAGATGGTCGTTACCGATAAGGGTATCATGAAGTTTGACGAAGAGACCAAGCGCATGTACCTGGCTTACTACTATCCTTTCTCCAGCCCCGAATCCATCAAGGCTGCTATTCCGGACTTCCCGCTCATCGTAGACGAGAGAGCCCAGCTGATGGAAGGCCCCAGCCCTGAGATCATCAAGATGATCCGTACCGAGATCGACCCCGGCCAGGCTTTCATCAAGGTCCCGAAGGACTGATCCATATGTAATTCCGCCGCCTTCGGGCTGTCTGCGATCCCGCGGACAGTCCGAAGGTAGCGCTATGTTTACTGTTCCTGCATAGTGCCGTGCCGCGGCCGCAGTGAACAGACCTGAAATCATATTATTGGAGGATTTTTCAAATGGGCTTCTATTCCATGCCTGGTTATTTCCAGACCATGCCCCAGGTGGGCAAACCCATGCGCACTGCCAACGAGGAAAACATCCGCGAAGTGCTGGCCATCGAGCAGGAACTTCGTGAAAGCGCTCTGGCTGCCATCGAAGCCGGCAAGCCTACCGAAGACGTCAATAAGGGCGGCGAGATGACTGCTATGCAGCGTCTGGAACGCCTGATCGATCCCGGCACATGGTGCCCCCTGAACAGCCTGTATAACCCCGAACACAATTCTCACGGCTCCACCGCTATCATCAAGGGCCTGGCACGCATTTCCGGCCGCTGGTGCGTTGTGGTTGCTTCCGATAACAAGAAGCTGGCCGGTGCATGGATCCCCGGTCAGGCTGATAACCTGATCCGCGCATCCGATACCGCCAAGTGCCTGCACATTCCGCTCGTTTACGTTCTGAACTGCTCCGGCGTTAAGCTTGATGAGCAGGAGAAGGTATATCCCAACCGCCGCGGCGGCGGTACGCCTTTCTACCGCAACGCCGAACTGAACCAGCTGGGTATCCCGGTAATCGTAGGTATCTACGGCACCAACCCCGCAGGCGGCGGCTATCATTCCATCAGCCCGACCATCCTGATCGCCCATGAGAAGGCCAATATGGCTGTCGGCGGCGCCGGCATCGTCGGCGGTATGAACCCGAAGGGTTATGTGGATGAAGAAGGTGCCCGCGCTCTGATCGAGGCCGGCAAGGGCCTGGTCGTAACGCCTCCCGGTTCCGTTCCGATCCACTACAACGAGACCGGCTTCTTCCGTGAAGTATATCAGGACGAGCAGGGCGTTCTGGAAGGCATCAAGAAGTATATGTCCTTCCTGCCCGCTTACAACCCTGAATTCTTCCGCGTAGACGATCCCGCTCTGCCCGCTCTGGATCCCAACGATCTGTACAGCCTGGTTCCGATGAATCAGCGCCGTCCTTACGATATTTACGATGTCATCGGCCGTATCTTCGATAAGAGCCAGTTCATGGAATACAAGAAGGGCTACGGCCCCGAGATCGTAGCCGGTCTGGCGAAGGTCGAAGGTCTGCTGGTAGGCGTTATCTGCAATGCACAGGGCGCTATCCTGAACTATCCGGAATACAAGCAGAATTCCGTCGGTATCGGCGGCAAGCTGTACCGTCAGGGCCTGATCAAGATGAATGAGTTCGTAACGCTCTGCTCCAGAGACAAGCTGCCCATCGTCTGGATCCAGGATACCACCGGTATCGATGTCGGCGATGATGCCGAAAAGGCCGAGCTGCTTGGTCTGGGCCAGTCCCTGATCTACTCCATCCAGAACTCCAACGTGCCTCAGGTCGAGATCACCCTCCGCAAGGGTACTGCCGCTGCTCACTATGTCATGGGCGGCCCGCAGGGCAACGATACCAACGCTTTCTCGCTGGGCACCGCCGCGACCGAGATCTACGTAATGCACGGTGAGACCGCTGCTGCCGCTATGTATTCCCGCCGTCTGGCGAAGGATGCCAAGGCCGGTCTGCCTCTGGACGGCACCATCGAGAAGATGAACAAGATGATCAAGGATTATGTGGCTAAGTCCCGTCCGATGGCCTGCGCCGAGCTGGGTCTGGTCGATGAGATCGTCAACATGAACATGCTGCGCAACTACGTGACCGCCTTTGCGTATGCCGTTTACCAGAATCCCGATCATATCTGCCCGTTCCATCAGATGCTTTCTCCCAGAACGATGAGAGATTTCGAGACCTTCACAAAATAAGTATCCGGCGCATGAGTATTTACACATTGGGCATTGACGTGGGTTCCACCGCGTCCAAATGCGTCATTTTGAAAGACGGAACCGACATCGTCAGCAAATCGCTGGTCGATGTCGGCGCCGGTACCAGCGGTCCGGCCCGGGCGATCGAAGCTGTCCTGGCCGGCGCGGGTATGTCGAAGGATGACATGGATTTCACCCTGGCGACCGGTTACGGCCGGAACTCGCTGGAAGGGATCGCCGATGCGCAGATGAGCGAGCTCAGCTGCCATGCCAAAGGCGCCACCTTCCTTTTCCCCGGGGTCCGCACGGTCATTGATATCGGCGGTCAGGACGTGAAAGCCCTTCACCTCGAGAACGGAAGCATGGTCAATTTCCAGATGAACGACAAATGTGCCGCCGGTACGGGCCGTTTCCTGGATGTCATGGCCCGCGTGTTGGAGGTGAATGTCAACGATCTGGGTGATCTGGGCGCGCAGTCTACGAAGCGCATCGCCATCAGCTCCACCTGCACCGTGTTCGCCGAAAGCGAAGTCATCAGTCAGCTGTCCCAGGGGACGGACAAGCGGGATATCATCAACGGTATCCATCATTCCGTCGCCAACCGGGTCGTAGGGCTGGTGAACCGGATCGGCGTGCAGGATCTGGTCGTGATGACCGGCGGTGTGGCGCAGAACAAGGGCATCGTAGCGGCGCTGGAGGAAGGACTGAATCATGAGGTCCACACGAGCCCGCTGACCCAATATGCCGGTGCTCTCGGCGCCGCGCTGTTTGCCTATCAGAAGGCACTTAAGATGAAACAGTAGGACTTTTTCGGTCCGGTATAAACAAATAGGAGGATAAACCTATGGGAAAACAGGTTAGTCCCGGCGTTCTTGCCCTGCGTAAGGTCGTTGACGATGTATACGCAGAGGCCCGGGAAGCAAAGAAACAGGGTAAATTAGTCGGCTGGTCTTCTTCCAAGTTCCCCTGCGAGCTGGCAGAAGCTTTCGACCTCAATGTAATGTATCCCGAAAACCAGGCTGCCGGTATCGCTGCTCAGCGTGACGGCGAACTGATGTGCCAGGCTGCCGAGGATCTGGGCTTCGACAACGATATCTGCGGTTACGCCCGCATCAGCCTTGCCTATGCTGCCGGCAAGCGTGCTGCCCGCAAGATCGACTGGTCCAAGGAAGACGGCTATATCATCAATCCCAAGAGCGGCAAGCCCCTGCTGGACGAGAACGGCAAGCCCGTGATCGGCGAGGACGGCAAGCCCAAGAAGGATCCCAAGACGCAGGTCCCTTATGTGGTTCTGGAAGATATCCATGAGATCGAGGCTCTGCCGGAAGGCCGCGAAAAAGAGCGCCGTATGGAATCCATCCAACCCTATAAGCAGATGCGTATCCCTCAGCCCGACTTCGTTCTGTGCTGCAACAATATCTGCAACTGCATGACCAAGTGGTATGAGAACATCGCCCGTATGTGCAATATCCCGCTCATCATGATCGATGTTCCCTACAACAACACCATGGATCCCAATCCCGAGAACGTGAAGTACATCCGTGCTCAGTTTGAGAACGCGATCGCTCAGCTGGAAAAGCTGACCGGCAAGAAGTTCAGCCAGGAGAAGTTCGACAATGCCTGCAAGCAGGCGAACCGTACCGCTCAGAACTGGCTGAAGGTCTGCGATTATCTGCAGTATAAGCCCGCCCCCATGAGCGGCTTCGACCTTTTCAACCACATGGCCGATGTCGTTACCGCCCGCGGCAAGGCTGCTGCTGCCGATGCTTTCGAGCTGCTGGCTCAGGACCTGGAGCAGAACATCAAGGACGGCACCTCCACGCTGCCTTTCCCGGAACAGTACCGTGTTATGTTCGAGGGTATCCCCTGTTGGCCCAAGCTGCCTAACCTGTTCAAGCCCTTAAAGAGCAACGGCGTCAACGTGACCGCCGTAGTCTATGCGCCCGCCTTCGGCTTCGTGTACAACAACATGGATGAGATGGTCAGCGCTTACTGCAAGGCTCCCAACTCCGTGTCCATCGAAAAGGGCGTGGAATGGAGAGAA
>JAZLHR010000062.1:0-12126 GCA_045616945.1 Lachnospiraceae bacterium
CGACCGGCTCGAACACGGCTACCGGATTGATCAATCCGGTAGCCGTGTTCGAGCCGGTCGAGCTGGAGGGAACGGAGGTCAAGCGGGCCAGTGTCCATAATGTTTCGATCGTTGAGGAATTGGCCCTCGGCGCCGGGGATACGGTAACGGTATATAAAGCGAATATGATCATTCCGCAGATCCAGGAGAATCTCACGCGGAGCGGCAGTTTCCGGCCGCCCCGTATCTGCCCTGTCTGCGGCGGAAATACGCAGATCCGCGACACGAACGGTGTCCGAACTCTGTATTGTATCAATCCGGACTGTGCCGCCAAGGCCGTAAAGCGTTTTGCACTCTTTACGGACCGTGAGGGTCTGAATATCGAAGGCCTGTCCGAAGCAACTCTGGAAAAACTCATCGACCGCGGCATCATCCGCTCGCTCAAGGATATTTTCTGCCTGGAAGCGCATAAGGACGCGATCGTGGAAATGGAAGGTTTCGGTGAAAAATCCTTCCTCAATCTGCAGGCAGCAGCCGATAAAGCCCGGAATACGACGCTGCCGAGACTTTTGACGGCGCTAGGGATCGCCAATATCGGCCCTGCGAACGCCAAGGTCCTCAGCCGGTATTTCGGCCAGTCTCTGGATGCGCTTCGCCGTGCGGAGACGGAAGAATTGCAGGAGATCCCCGGCATCGGCTCGGTCCTGGCGGAAAGCATTGCGGCCTTTTTCCGTGATCCCGTGAAAATGGCGGAACTGGATGCGCTGCTCCCGTATCTGGAGCTGGAAAAGGCTGCCGAAAACCGATTCCGGCCGCTGGAAGGAAAGACGCTCGTGATCACAGGCAGTTTGGCCCATTTCCCCAACCGGGAGGCGCTTCAGGAGTGGATCGAGGAGCGCGGCGGAAAATGCGCCGGTTCCGTATCCGCGAAAACTTCTTATCTGATCAATAACGATATTACGTCTGCGTCATCCAAAAATAAAAAAGCTGCTTTGCTCGGCATCCCCATCCTCAGTGAGGATGAACTGCTGCATCTCGCTGGCGGGGAAGCATCTGCCGCTTTGTAAACATCATACGGCTTCCGGTCGGGTCCTTTTCCCGGCCGGAAGTTTTTTGTGAAGGAATAATTTTAACTTTTCCCTTGAAATCTTTATTTTTTTTGTGTATAATCCGACTATATTTGACTTGCGTTCCGTAGGTACGTAACAGGAGGAAATCATAAATGAAAGTTTACGGCTCTGACAGTATCAGAAATGTGGTCGTTCTCGGACACGGCGGCTGCGGCAAAACAACCATCGTTGAAGCAGCAGCTTTCGTAACAGGTGTTACCACCCGTATGGGCAAGGTCGCCGACGGTACCACGATCAGTGACTTCGATAAAGAAGAAGCCAAGCGCGGCTTTTCCATCAATACGGCAGTCGTGCCGATCGAGTGGGAAAATGTGAAGATCAACTTCCTGGATACGCCCGGTTACTTCGACTTTGTCGGCGAGGCTGAAGCAGCTGCCAGCGCAGCGGATGCTGCCGTTATCGTTATCAACGGTAAGGCCGGTGTTCAGGTCGGTACCGTTAAGGCCTGGGAGCTTTGCGAAAAGCTCGGTCTGCCCCGTCTGTTCTTCGTGACGAACATGGATGATGAAAATGCCAACTATGCCCGCATCTGCAGTGAACTGAAGGACAACTTCGGCACCCGTATCGCTCCTTTCCAGGTCCCTATCCGTGAAAAGGAAAAGTTTGTCGGCTTTGTCAATGTTCCCAAGATGACCGCCCGCAAGTTCAGCGGCAACAAGGGTGAGTATACCGAGTGCGACATCCCGGCCAGCGTCAGCGACGAGCTGGAAGAGACCAGAGGCGTCTTGATGGAAGCTGTTGCCGAGACCGATGAAGAATTGATGGATCGCTATTTCTCCGGTGAGGAATTCACTCTCGAAGAGATCTCCAAGGCACTCAGCGGAAGCGTTCTGCAGGGCGATGTCGTTCCTGTTATCATGGGCTCCGGTCTGAACGGATACGGTGTGCGCGTTCTCCTGCATGATATCGAGAAGTATTTCCCTGCACCCGTTAAGTGTGTCATCAGCGGCAGGAACACGAAAGATGATTCCGAATTCACCGCCAACTATGATGAATCCCTTGCTCCCACTGCCAAGGTGTTCAAGACGATCATTGACCCGTTCATCGGTAAATATTCCTACATTAAGGTCTGCTCCGGTGTTCTGACCGGCGATTCCACCGTTTATAATGTAGGAAAGGACGTTGAAGAAAAAGTTGCGCGTCTGTATCTGATGCGCGGCAAGGAAGCTATCGAAGTTCCCGAGCTGCACGCGGGCGATATCGGTGCATTTGCCAAGATGCTTTCCGCATCCACCGGTGACAGCATCGCTACCAAGGCCTGTCCCGTGCTGTATGAGAAAGCTGACATCTCCGTCCCTTATACCTATCAGGCTTATTTCGCCGTCAACAAGGGCGAAGAAGATAAGCTGGCGTCTTCCCTCGGCAAGCTGATGGAAGAGGACCAGACGATCCGCACATTCAACGACAAGGAAAACCGTCAGCTTCTGATCTACGGTATCGGCGATCAGCAGCTTGAGGTCACCATGAGCAAGCTGGCTTCCCGTTATAAGGTCGCTGCAGAACTGACGAAGCCGAAGGTAGCCTTCCGCGAGACGATCCGCGGCAGCGTTCGTGTTCAGGGCAAGCACAAGAAGCAGTCCGGCGGACACGGCCAGTACGGTGATGTATGGATCCGATTTGAACCGTCCGGAGATTTGTCCGTGCCTTATATCTTCGCAGAAGAGGTAGTTGGCGGCGTAGTACCGAAGAACTTCTTCCCTGCTGTTGAAAAGGGTATCCAGGAAATGGTAGTGAAGGGCCCGCTGGCCGGCTATCCTATCGTCGGCATGAAGGCTACGCTGGATTACGGTTCCTACCACCCGGTAGACTCCTCTGAAATGGCATTCAAGCTGGCTGCCCATCTGGCAGTTAAGGCTGCTTTCGCCGACAAGGCTTCCAAGCCCTGCCTGCTCGAACCCATCTGCAGTGTGAAGGTCCGTGTTCCGGATAAGTTCACCGGTGATGTGATGGGCGATATGAATAAGCGCCGCGGCCGTGTACTCGGTATGAACCCTGACCATAAGGGCTATCAGATCGTTGAAGCGGATGTTCCCATGGCTGAAATGTACGGCTACAATACCGACCTTCGTTCCATGACCGGCGGTATGGGCTCCTTCTCTTATGAGTTCAGCCGTTATGAGCAGGCTCCTTCGGAAGTTCAGGAAAAGGAAATCGCCGAAAGAGCTGCCGCTGCTGCCAAAGAAGAGTGATCTTATATACAGTCTTACTGCAGAGACCGCTGCATCCCGTCCCGGGTGCGGCGGTCTTTTTCTGTGTAATATTTGGTGATGATTCTTTATGACATCTGGTATGACTGTACTGTAATTGACAGAAAAATTCGTGGCGGAAGAGGTCTGTGTTCATAATAAAAGTGCTTTCCTATAATATGATGTTATAACTCGAATAAACCATTTTTATAATAGGAACATGTATCCCTATAACAAATATATATAGCTAAAATAAGCAAAACTTTATAAAACGGCTTGACTTTACTCGAAATCATCATTAGAATGAGCCGTGTTCGGGCTGATACAGAAATATTTTTTTCCCGGGCGATATGTACTATAAAATTTTTGGCGAAGTCACGAATCAGGGCCCGCTGCCGCGGCTGTCTGATGACCGGAGGATAGAGATGAAATGTCTGATCATTGATGAAGTGGATTCCTGCATCGCACAGGAGCTTTCTAAACATATGCAGGTGGATACCATGCTTCATCTGAAGCACAGCGGCCTCGAAGATGTGATCGGAGACTATGAGATCCTGGTGATGCGGGTCCTGCCGCGCATCGATGAGGAAGTGCTGAAGCATGCAAAAAAATTGAAATATATCGCGGTCTGCGCCATCGGTACGGACCATATCGATATGAAGGCCTGTGAGGCCCACGGTGTCGAGGTGCAGAATGCGCCCGGCGTCAGCAGCAATTCCGTGTCCGAACTGACTGTCTGCAAGATGCTGGAACTGTCCCGTTCTACGCTGGATGCGAACCGTCAGGTCACGGAAGATCATTGCTGGCCGAAGAACGAGTATCTCGGTCATGAACTGACCGGGCGGACCGTCGGCATTCTTGGCTTCGGGCGTATCGGCCAGCGTGTCGGTTTTCTGTCCCGTGCTTTCGGCATGAAGGTGCTGGCCTACGATCCGTATCTGCCTGCGGAAATATTTGAAAAGGAAGAGGCCGAAAGCTGCACGATCGATGAGATCCTGGAGCGCGCCGAGTATGTTTGTATCCATGTGCCGCTTACGCCCGAAACAAAAGATCTGATTTCCGCGAAACAGATCGAAAAAATGCGTCCCGGTGCTGTTGTGATCAATATGAGCCGCGGCGGTATCGTGAATGAAGCAGATATGGCTGAAGCTCTTCGATCCGGCAGACTGGGCGGCTACGGCACGGACGTCATGGTGAATGAATTTTCGGATGCCGATACTTTTGTTTCGCCGCTGTTTGACTGCAGAGGCTTTGCCGTTACACCGCACCTGGGAGCGCAGACGGTGGAAACACGGCATGGGATCGGCAGATTTATCGTACAGAAGATCACGGAGCGGTTTTTCCCGGCATAGGTGCGTGCCCAAAACCAGATACGGGCAGAAATGAGGAAGGGACCCTGCACGGGGGCCCTTTTTGAATTGGAATGGACTTGACAAAAACCGTCTGATGCGTGTAAAATCATAGTTTGAGATTTGATCCTCGGAGGTTAAAGACTTATGAGCAAAGCTTATAATCCTAAGGAAATTGAACCGAAATGGCAATCCGTGTGGGACAGGGAAAAGGCCTTTGCCGCAGGGAATGACTATACGAAACCCAAATACTATGCGCTGGTCGAGTTCCCGTACCCGTCCGGTCAGGGGCTGCATGTGGGCCATCCGCGTCCTTATACCGCTTTGGATATCGTTGCCAGAAAGCGCCGTATGGAAGGATATAACGTCCTGTACCCGATGGGCTGGGATGCATTCGGCCTTCCTACCGAAAATTACGCGATCAAGAACCATATCCATCCCCGTATCGTGACGGCCAATAATGTAGCCCGCTTCAAGGCACAGCTGCACAGCCTGGGATATTCTTTTGACTGGGACCGCGAGGTCAATACCACGGATCCTGCCTATTATCACTGGACGCAGTGGATCTTCCTGAAGCTGTTCAAGGCCGGTCTGGCTTATAAGAAGCAGATGCCCATCAACTGGTGTACCAGCTGCAAGGTCGGCCTGGCAAATGAAGAGGTCGTGAACGGTGTCTGCGAACGCTGCGGCGGCGTCGTGATCCAGAAGATGCAGACCCAGTGGATGCTGAAAATCACCGAATATGCGGACAAGCTGATCGAAGGCCTGAATGAAGTGGATTTCATCGAGCGCGTCAAGCTGTCTCAGCGCAACTGGATCGGCAAGTCCACCGGCGCGGAAGTCGATTTCAGGATCGCCGGCACGGAAGATTCGCTTCGTGTTTATACGACCCGTCCCGATACGCTTTTCGGCGCCACCTATATGGTCGTTTCGCCCGAACATCCCTGCATTGCAGAACATGCCGCTCTGATCAGTAACATGGACGAGGTAAAGGCTTATCAGGAAGCTGCCGCCAGAAAGTCCGATTTCGAGCGTTCCGAGCTTGCAAAGGATAAGACCGGTGTCGAGCTGAAGGGCCTTCGTGCCATCAATCCCGTAAACGGCAAAGAAATCCCGATCTGGACTTCGGATTATGTCCTTATGTCTTACGGTACCGGCGCGATCATGGCTGTTCCCGCGCATGATGAACGCGACTGGGATTTTGCCAAGAAGTTTGGCCTTCCGATCATTGAAGTCGTAGCCGGCGGCAATGTACAGGAAGCTGCCTTTACGGATGTGCAGACCGGCAAGCTGGTCAATTCCGGCTTCCTGGACGGCCTGGAAGTGGCTGACGCGAAGAAAGCCATCATCGAATTCCTGGCGCAGAAGGGTATCGGTCATGCAAAAACCAATTTCAAGCTGCGTGACTGGGTATTCTCCCGTCAGCGCTATTGGGGCGAGCCGATCCCGATCGTCTGCTGCGATAAGTGCGGTTATGTCCCGATCCCCGAAGAACAGCTGCCTCTGCTCCTGCCCGATGTGGAAAGCTATATGCCTACCGATAACGGCGAATCGCCTTTGGCTGCGATGACCGATTGGGTGAATACGACCTGCCCCTGCTGCGGCGGTCCTGCCAAGCGCGAAACCGATACCATGCCTCAGTGGGCCGGTTCTTCCTGGTATTTCCTGCGTTATACCGATCCGAACAATACGGAAGCCCTGGCTTCTCCCGAAGCATTGAAATACTGGCTGCCGGTCGACTGGTACAACGGCGGCATGGAGCATACCACGCTGCATCTGCTGTATTCCCGTTTCTGGCACCGTTTCCTGTACGATCAGGGCATCGTTCCTACCAAGGAGCCGTACCAGAAGCGTACCTCGCACGGTATGATCCTGGGCTCCAACGGCGAAAAGATGTCCAAGTCCCGCGGCAATGTCGTTAATCCGGATGATGTAGTCGATGAGTTCGGCGCAGATACGCTTCGTACGTATGAAATGTTCATCGGTGCGTTTGATCTGGCTGCTGCCTGGTCTACCGAGGGCGTGAAGGGCTGCCGCAAGTTCCTGGAGCGTGTATGGAAGCTGCAGGATATGCTGGCTGACGGCAATGAATACAGCAAAGAACTTGAAACCAAGATGCATCAGACCATCAAGAAGGTATCGCAGGATTTCGAAGCGATGAAGTTCAATACCGCTATCGCCGCGATGATGTCTCTGGTCAATGAATTCTTCCGTGTCGGCAAGGTGACGCGCGGTGAATTTGCCGCTCTGCTTACCCTGCTGAATCCGGTCGCTCCGCATATGACGGAAGAGCTTTGGGAATCCTGCGGCTATGCGGGACGCCTGTATGCGCAGAAGTGGCCTTCTTATGAAGAAGCCAAGACCGTAGAGGCCTCGATTGAGATCGCCATCCAGCTGAACGGCAAGATCCGCGGCACCGTGACCGTACCGGCCGATGCACCGAAGGAAGCTGTTCTTGCGGCTGCAAAGGAGGTTATTGCTTCCCGTCTGGAGGGCATGAAGCTGGTGAAGGAAATCTATGTTCCCGGCCGTATCGTGAATCTGGTTGTGAAACCGTAAATGATTGCGAGGGCGCAGTGATGCGCCCTCTTTTGGGAGGATATTATGACTAAAGTAACGATTATTTCAGGCTTTTTGGGCGCCGGCAAAACGACGCTGATCCGGAAGCTTCTGGAAGAGGTATTTCCCGATGAAAAAAAGGTACTCATTGAAAACGAGTATGGCGAGATCGGCATCGACGGCAGCTTTTTGAAGGATTCCGGCATCCAGATCACGGAAATGAACTCCGGCTGCATCTGCTGCACGCTGGTCGGCGATTTTACCGCCGCCCTGCAGAAGATGATCGAAGAATACCATCCCGACCGGATCATTATCGAGCCGTCCGGTGTCGGCAAGCTTTCCGATGTGGCCGGTGCCGTTGAGCGCGTCAAAGCGTACGAAGACATCGAAATCACCGAGAAGATCGCCGTCGTGGACGCAAAAAAGGCCAAGCTTTACATGAAGAACTTCGGCGAGTTCTTTAAGGATCAGGTGCATTACGCTTCGACCATCGTTCTCAGCCGTACGCAGTTCATGAATGAGGCTCAGCTTGCCGAAGTGATCGCCCTTCTCCGTACGGAAAATGCTTCCGCTCCTTTGATCTCCACGCCCTGGGATCAGCTGCGCAGAGAAGCTGTTCTGCACGCGCTTGAAAACAGCGATGTTTCCGCTTTGATCCCCGATGAGGAAGAGGAAGAGTGCTGCTGCCACCATCATCACCACGATGAGGATGAAGACGAGGAAGAACACGAACACTGCCATCATCACCATCATGACGAGGATGAAGAGGAGCATGAGCATTGCTGCCATCATCACCACGATGAGGATGAAGACGAGGAAGAGCACGAACACTGCCATCATCACCATCATCACGAGGATGAAGAGGAGCATGAGCATTGCTGCCATCATCACCATGACGAGGATGAAGAAGAGGAAGAGCACGAACACTGCCATCATCACCGCCATGACGAGGATGAAGAGGAGCATGAGCATTGCTGCTGCCATCATCATGAAGAGGGTGAAGAACATCATCATCACCACCATGCGGATGAGGTGTTTATCAGCTGGGGCAGAGAGACCGTCCGGAAATTCAGCGGCGAAGAATTGCAGCATATCCTGCATACGCTGGCGGAAGAGGATTCCTGCGGCACGGTACTGCGCGCCAAGGGTATCATTGCCATGACGGACGGCACCTGGAAGCAGTTCGACCTGGTGCCCGGCGAAACGGAAGTTCGCCCTTCCGAACCGGATTATACCGGCCGTATCTGCGTGATCGGTGCGGATTTGAAGGAGGACGTCCTTACAGGCCTGTTCGGACTGTAATACGTTGGATATATGGCAAATAACGATACATTGATACCGGTGTATATCTGCACCGGCATGTTGGACAGCGGAAAAACGACCTTTATCAAGGATACCTTGATGGAGCAGGATTGGCTGGAAAAGGGCACGACCCTGCTCATCACCTGCGAAGAGGGTGAATTTGAACTGGATGAACCCTACCGCAAGGCAAAGCGGATGGATCAGGTGACGGTGGAGGAGCAGGAACAGCTGACGCCGGCATTTTTGCGGGAACTGCATCAGCTGCATAAACCCAAGCAGGTCGTGATCGAATTCAACGGGATGTGGAACCTGCAGGAGTTTCTGCAGATCGATTTCCCTGCGGAATGGGGCCTGGCCGGGATCTATTCCACGGTGGACGGTCAGCAGCTGGAACTTCTCATGAACAATATGCGGAATCTGTTCATGAATCAGCTGATCGAATCCGATCTGATCGTGATCAACCGCTGCAGCAGAACGATGAACCGCGTCAATTTCCGCAAAGCGATCAAATTGCAGAACCCCGGAGCTCAGTTGATCTTCGAAGCGCTGGACGGTTCGATCATCGATTTTTCCGAAGAGGATCTTCCCTATGATCTGAAGCAGGACCTGATCGAGATCACGGATGCCGACTACGGGACCTGGTATGCGGATGCTTTTGAAAATCCCGAGCGGTATTTCGGGAAGAAATTCACGTTTTTGGCCCAGCTTTTCCGGCCCATCGGCATGAAGAGAAACATTTTTGTCCCCGGGCGGATGGTCATGGCCTGCTGTGCTGCCGATGTCAAGTTCTACGGTTTTCCCTGCAAGAGCGATACGGCGCTGCGCTTTGAACAGAAAAGCTGGTGGAAGGTCACGGTGGAGTTCGGGTACGAAAACCAGCGGGACCGCCGTACGGGAGAACAGGTCAAAGTACCGGTGCTCCGTTTGGTAAAAATGAGCGAGGCGGAAAAGCCCGCGGAAGAAATCGTCACATTATAAGATAAGGAGATATATCATGCAGGAATTCCCGATTGGAATGAAGAATACCACGTATGTGGAAGTAACCCCCGAAACGACTGCCAGCCGCGTGCGCAGCGGCGGCGTACCGACCTTTTCTACCCCGAATCTGGTGGCCGGGATGGAGGTCTGCTGCTCTATGAGCCTGCTTCCGTATCTGGAAGAAGGACAGGGCTCCGTGGGCATGTCTATTTCCGTGAAGCACATGGCTTCGACGCCTGTCGGCATGACGGTACGTTTCGAAAGCGAACTGGTGGAGCAGGATCGCCGCCGTCTGGTGTTCAATATCAAGGCCTTTGATGAATTTGATCAGGTGGGTGAGGCCGTTCACGAGCGCTTCATCATCGATAATGAAAAATTCCTTCCGAAGGCCGCTGCCAAGCTGGAACGGTTCAAGGCTCTGCAGAAAGAAAAGGAAAACGTTTGAGCCGTCTATATGTTGAGAAATACAGTAAAAACCCGACTGCCGCTGTGACAGTCGGGTTTTTATGCGGAATGTATCCGGATAGGGAAACGATCACAGATCCGCAGAAACGGCGGAGGCAGCTGCCGCATCACCGCAGGCAATGCGGATGAATTCATCCATGGCACGGGTCACATATTTGCCGCGTTTGTGGAAGAAGCAAAGTTCACGCTCGGAGCAGATCGGATCAATCTTATAGAAGATGACGGCCGGATTTTCGATCGTGCTGATCACGAGGGTATCGGTGACGAGCGTCATTCCCAGGCCGGTGCAGCAGACGTTGTAGGAAGTCATCAGCTGATCGAGGACAAGGACTGTTTTCGGACGGCCGCCGCTGCGCTGATACAGGCGAAGCGCCTTCTCACGCGTATCGTTGCCGGAACGGAGCATGATGAAAGGAAGATCCATGACCCGCTCGAAGGGAATGGCGGGGACGGAATTGTTCAGGAAGGCTCCGCTGCGGATATCTTCTACGGAAACACGGTACTCCCGGATCTCGTCGTTGATCGGATAGGAGGAAGGGATCGCGAGCAGAAGATTTTCCCGGCGCAGAAGGTGGGAAGCATGGGTGCTGGGATCGAAAGAGTAGTTGTCCAGGACCAGATCCAGATCGCCGTCTACAAGATACTGTTCCAGACGGGGGGTATTGGCTTCTACCACATTGACGATAACGGAAGGGAAGCGTGACTTGAATTCGGAGATCAGCGGAGGAAGGACACAGGAAGTAAACAGGTTGCTTCCGCCGATGGACAGAGAACCGGTTTTCAGATCCTGCAGGTCATTCATATAATTCATGAAATTGTTTTCCAGATCGAGCATCTGTTTAACGATCTCAATATATTTTTTCCCGCATTCGGTCAGCGCGACAGGCGTGACGCTGCGGTCGAAAATGGGCGCACCGATCTTTGCTTCGATCCGCCGGATTGTAACGGAGAGAGCCGGCTGAGAAATATAGAGATTTCTCGCCGCTTTGGAAAAACTGCGCTCCTTATATACTTCATACACATACTCTGCGTTGCTGAACATGTGGCTCCTCCCGTATTACTTGATAGTTTCCGGATTCTCCGATCCAACAGAAGGCATTATATAAGATGTTAAATCAGATGTCAACACCTATACAAAATAATTATAAGAGGATATGACAACATGACAAGTTATATCGTACATAATAAATAATGCCCTTGCTGAAGGGCATTATAAATGAAAAATACTATTAAATAATATAGAGAGACCTGTAAACAGGAAATTAAGTATCTTTTTCAAAAATTTTGAGACTGCTTTCGCGCGGGGAGACACGGTACTGCTTCAAAAAGGAACGATAAAAGACTGAATAATCATTATAGCCGCTCTCCAAGGCAGCAGCCTTGGGCGGATAGCCCCTGGAGAGCAGGATCCGTGCATTATCCAGACGTTTCAGGCGAATATAATTCTGGACCGTAGAGCCGGTATCATTTTTGAAGCTGCGGCAGAGCTGCGATTTACTGACATAAAAATGATTGCAAAGGTCCTCCAGGCTGAGCTTATCCTGCAGATGTTCATGGATATAGCGGATGATCTCCTGAGAGAGACTGGCACTTTTATGTTCCGTTTTTCTTTGTTCAAAGCATCTGTCCAATTCTTTCAGCAAAGGAAGCAGGTGAAACAGGATCTCACTGCGGCTGCCGGAGCCGGCCTTCAGGATCCGTTTGAGCAATAAGGAATAGACCTCCGGGGGGAGCTCATCGCGGCTGTAATGATTGGACTGACTGGTTTCCCTTTCGAAATAACATTTGAGAAGCGTATCCTCGGGCGCGAAAGAACGAATAAAATCCGGCTTGAAATTGATGACCATCCGTTCATAGGGCTCATCGGGAGAGATATCCACATAGTGTGCCTCATAAGGCCGCATCAGCATGATATCGCCCGGATTCAGCGCGTAGGCGGAACCTTCCACACGAAAATACCCTTTTCCCCGCAGAAAATAGTACAGCTCGCAGTCCTTATGGGAATGCAGCCGGAAATCCGATTTGCGCGGATTCTCACTGAGGGAATAGTGCATGGAAAGATCGATATCGCTGTAGCTGTAATGTAAAGGCATGGCAGCTCCTTTCCGGGACGATGGGGATACCACGGGATTTCGATGAAATCCCGGATTTAATGATACCACGGGATTTCTGCGCGCT
>JAZLHR010000063.1:0-23594 GCA_045616945.1 Lachnospiraceae bacterium
ACATGGCTACGATCCGACTTCCCTCTGCCTCCGACCGAACCGGAAAAACCGCGCAGCGATACACGGGAGCAGCCGAGTTATGAGAATCCGCAGTTCCCGACTCCCTTTGAGACGCTGGAGGAGCCGAGCACGGAAGACAGCACGGAAGGTCCTTCATCCGTAAAGGAGGTCCCTACGGAAACCGAGGGATCGACCGAGGAATCCGCGGCTTCTTCCGAGGAAAGCACGCAGGAGAGCACGGAACCGGAAACGCAGGCGGTGCCGGAAACATCGGAAAGCGAATCTGCTTCCGAATATGTTCCTTCCTCACAGGACAAAGAACCGGAAGAAGATCCGGAAGGAGGTTTCCTTCAGAGGGGACTTTTCCATACGCTCTTTTGTTCCTTCGGAGGCCGGAACGGGAATTTGCCTCATGCACAGGCATATTCCGCAGGCCCTTATTTTACGCAGATACTCAAAAATCTGGCTGTCAGACTGACAGAATGGATATGGTAAATGAAAAAGACGGCCGCACATCTCGGTGCGGCCGCCTTTTCGTATGCGTTTATTGCGATGAGCTTATTGCGGGAGGATGTGACCTTCCGGCAGATTTTCGCCGTTCGTACGGATGACATCCGCATAGAACAAAGCACTGTCCTTCAGGATACGTTTCTGCGTGCGGTAATCCACATAGATAATCCCGAAGCGCTTGTCATATCCAGCAGCCCATTCAAAATTATCCAGGATCGACCAATACATATAGCCCAGAACGGGGATCCCTTCGTCGACAGCCCGTTTCAGACTGGCAAGATAGCCGCGGATAAATTCCACACGCTGCGGGTCATGTACGCAGCCGTCTGACATTTCGAAATCGCCGTTGGCCATACCGTTTTCCGTAACGAAAAGCGGCAGTCCGTAGCGTTCATACAGGAATTTCGGCAGCCAGTAAAGCACTTCCGGGGTAATGCTCCAGCCCATGGCAGTACGGGGGAGGCCGGGATACAGGTGCGGATTCACGACGCCGCCGACATCGCTGAAATTATTTGAATGGTAGATATTGAAGCCGTAAAAATCAAGCGGCTGGCAGATGACGGCCAGATCTTCCGCGGACAGATATTCGCTCAGCGGGGCCGGGGCTTTTCCGAGGACCATCGTGTCGGCCCACCAGATGACGCCTTTGACATTCGGACGGTCTTCAAAAGTGTAGCGGCGTGCGGTTTCGATCGCTTCCGGTGTCAATTCCCAGGGAGTATCGGCACCGCCGGTCAGTGCAAAGCCGACGGAAGCAGGCAGCGCGGCATATTTGCGCAGGGTCTGAACGGCAAGACCGTGAGCCAGCAGAACGCCTCTTGTTTCCAGGCAGATACCGTTCCCGTCCAGTTGCAGGAACGGCGCGTGGCCGCCCCGCATGTATCCCGTGCCGATAAAAACGCTCGGCTCATTGAAGGTCATCCAGTGGCTGACACGGTCACCGAGGCGCTCCGCCAGCAGACGGGTATAGTCAGCAAAAAGCTGCGGCGTGCGTTCGCAGCGCCAGCCGCCCATCTTGTAGACCCATAAAGGCAGATCCCAGTGGAAGAGCGTGATAAAAGGCTCAATGCCCGCTTTCAGCAGCTCATCGACCAGATCGGAATAAAACTGAATGCCCTTTTCGTTGACAGTGCCCTCCGCAGGGATGACCCGGGACCAGCTGACAGAGAAACGGTAGGCCTTCAGACCTATTTTTTTCATATTGGCTATATCTTCCCTGTAATGGTGATACATCCGGTCGGCGTCATGAGGCGTTTCATGGTGTGCGATCTTTCCGTCCGGCGCGACATCCCAGATACTGGGCGTGCGGCCGTCCTCATCCCAGGCTCCTTCTACCTGCGCTGCGGCAGAAGCGGAACCCCAATAGAAATTTTTGGAAAATGACATATGATCCCCTCCTGAAAATTCAAACTGGGCTTATTGTATCAAAACGGAGGGAATTGTCAACCTGGATGAAGTGCGGAAGCATCGTCAGGTGTACCGGGCACATAAAGCGTCCGGGCAGTGAAGGCTGGTCACCTATACGATTATTACTTGCAGAGGCATGTCTGAGGGTGTAAAATACACAGGAGTTTTCGTTGATGCTCCGTCCGGACTGATATGCGCGGCCGGTTTCGTGAGAGAAAGGAATAATGTATGAATAACAATGAAAGACGGCTGGAACTGAAGGAATGGTTTTTTATGTTCGATCAGGCAGATGTTGGCGAGTCGCTGGGCTTTCTGCGCCCGGATTACGATCATAGCGTATGGACCAGGGTAAGTACCTGCCGCTGCTGGGAAACTTATGATGCCTCTTTGGCCGATTATGAGGGCCCTGCCTGGTATTATACGGAGGCGCCTTCTTTTGACGGAAAGGGCTGCCGGAACAATCTGCATTTTGACGGTGTCGGCGGACGGGCTTGGATCTACCTGAACGGAGTCCTTGTCGGATACAATTTCAACCGGTATCTTCCTTTTGATGTCGATCTCGGAAATGCCGCAGAAGAAGGAGGGAAGCTGTGCATCACCGTCAAGGTGGATAACCGGCCTGAGGGGCGCGAAGGCCTTCCCGGCGGTGTATATGATCCCGGAAAAGCAACATTTGCGTCCTATGACAGCAAGATCGAGTGGGTCTTGTACGGCGGTCTGAACCATGCCGTTTATCTGGAAGAGAAGCTTCCTGTCCGGATTGCTTCGCTGCGTGTGAAAGCGGATGCCGACGGCAGCCTGCGCGCGGCGGCGGAAGTGATCAATTCGTCTCACCGCGGTTTCGCCGGAAAGCTGCAGCTGCGCATTCCCGCGTTGGAACTGGAAAAAGAGGAGATCCTGCGTCTGCCTGCCGGGGAAAAATCGGTCAAGATCTTCCGTTTCCGTGCGGAAGATCCCGTGCTTTGGAGCCCGGAAAATCCTCACTTGTACGATCTGGAGGCGGAACTGCTCCATGATACAGGCTCTCTGCAGATCATTTCGGAGCGTATCGGATTCCGTACGGCAGAGGTACGCGGCACGGATATTTTGCTGAACGGGAAGCCGTACCTGCTGAAGGGGGCAAATCGCTATGATGAATATGCGCCTTACGGCAGCTGCCCGCCGGAGGAGCTGATCCGCAAGGATCTGATGCAGATGAAGGAGCTGGGGATCAATATCGTTCGGGTCCATTATCCGCAGGATCCGGTCCATTATGAGATCGCGGACGAGGTTGGGCTGCTGTACATGCTCGAGGTGCCGCTGAACTGGTGGCGTCCGGATCCGGAAGAGACGTTGGACGACTACGCAAAGCTGCGCGACGCTGCCGTGGATGCTCTTGACCGGGAATATGCCTGCTTCGGGAACCATCCCTGCTGGGCTTTCTGGAGTCTGGGCAATGAGTGCGCCCCGTATACGCAGGCAGGACAGGCCATGTTCCGGATGCTGGCAGACCGTATGCGCTCCTATGACGCGGGCCGGCCGATCACGCTGGCTCTCAACGCGGATCCCGATACAAGTGAGCAGGTCGATTTCTGCGATTTTATCAGTTTGAATTATTACGTGGGTTCCCTGTGTGATACGACGGAGGAGCGGCGGAATAAGCTGCGGGAAAAACAGCGCGGCAAATTTGCGGCAGTGAAGGCACTGTATCCCGATAAGCCCATTGTCATGACCGAATTCGGCTTATGCTGTATCGCCGGGATGCACGGCGACCCCGACAGGGGACGCTTTACGGAAGAATTCGCCGCGAAATATCTGGAGAATGTCTGCAGTGAGTTCATGCGGGAACCGGAGGTCAAGGGGCTGATCGTCTGGTCCTGGGCCGATTACCGGCATCGCCGTAATTTTATCGCGCGCTGTACGTCGATGGGTCTCAGCGCCACCTACGGCCCCTACGGCCTGGTCACGGCGGACCGTAAGGTGAAAAAGGCTACGGCAGAGGCAATGAAAAAAGTATTTGAACGTTTTGTGCTTTGACCGGGGACGGGTGCGGTATCCGCGCGAAGGGATCCCGTTTCCGGCAGGATAGACGAATAGAAGAAAGGAACGGAAGGAGAATGTAATGAAGCACATTCTCCTTCCGGTATTTTATGCTTAGATAACGGGCAATTTGTAATTGACAAATATTATAAGGGGGGGGTAAAATGGAATGGCTTTTAAGGATCGGGTCATCGTAGGATCCGGCAGACGTGAATCAATAAACTCACAGGAGGCTTTTATGACAAAGCACAGGCGTATCAGCTTTCTCGCAGCGCTTCTTGCTCTTGCCTTAGTGTTCGGTTTCTCCGGATATCAGGCAGCGAGATCGCAGGCAGCGACGGGAACTGGAACCAAAGATGGTATTACTGCCACCTTGACGACCGGAAAAGACAGCTATTCACTTGATGAAAAGATCGATTTCGATCTGTCGATTACCAGTGAAGAGCCCATGGATTTCGACACGAAATTTTCTCTGACCTCTTACGGTTCGACCGTGGATCTTTCAGAGGAAGTCACACGGCTTGTTCCTGTCTCCGGGCAGCCTGCTCAGGGGACCGCGAAGGGCCTCATGACTCTGGGCTCCAAATTGCAGCCCGGTGACGACCACCATACGGTTCTGTGGATCGTTCTGATGGTCGTATCCGGTTTGGGAATTGCTGTGGTCCTTGTTAAGAGCGGTCTGCTGAAGTCTGCTAAAACCATGGCCCTGATTCTCTGCCTGGTTCTGGCCGGCTCTCTTCTGACTCCCGGCCTGCAGACCCTGGCGGCGGAAAATGAGACCGGTACTCTGACTGTGTCCGTTTCGATCAAGGTAGACGGTGAGAATCAGACCCTGACTGCAGAAATCACCTACGAAAAGATTAATACTGAACCCAGCCAGCCCGAGGAACCCAGCCAGCCCGAGGAACCCAGCCGGCCTGAGGAACCCAGCCAGCCTGAGGAACCCAGCCAGCCCGAGGAACCCAGTCGGCCCGAGGAACCCAGCCGGCCCGAGGAACCCAGCCGGCCCGAGGAACCCAGCCAGCCTGAGGAACCCAGCCAGCCTGAGGAACCCAGCCAGCCTGAGACTCCTGACGAGCCTGAGGAGCCTGAAATAATCTATACCCGTGCTGATTTGGAAGCGCAGCTGGCAGAGGTCGCGTGGGCGTACTATCTGAAGAAGACTCAGATCCAGTATGACTCCGAGTCCATGAATTCTGTGCTCGATAAGTATCATTCCGGTATCTGGCGTCTGACGGAGGATGTGTCTCCCGAATACGGCAACGCCTATACCACCATTTATTCTGTCTGCACGGATTATGTCTGGAAGTGCTATCTGGAGGCCTTTGACTACAAGCTGCTGGGCGCCGACAGCTCTCTGGACTTCATCACGACCGCTATCTGGATGTCTGCTGACCTGCAGGCTCCCGAGACGGTCCTGTTCCGTTGGGCCAAGAACCGGAGCATCATCGGTGCCGACCAGACTTATTATGCCGATCCTTTCAATCCTACGACCAAGGCTTCCGGCAACAGCACTGAGGCTTACGGCTTCACTTCGGCGGATATGATTAGCATGGAAGAGGCGAAAGCCAATATCATCGGTGAGCATGGCGAGAACCTGCGGCCCGGCGATGTCTGTGTTTTCGGCGGCCACGCCATGATGTATGTCGGAGACGGTTATGTTCTGCATTGCAGCGGCAGTAAATACGATACCAAGACCGGCATTGAGTCGTTTGAAAAAGCCGGTGCCATTCGTTATGAAAAGCTGGAGGACTTCTGGCTGACGGAAGGCAAGACCTACGGCCTGTTCGATTCCAGTACCAGAGATTACTGCATTATGATCCGTCCTTTGAATGCTCTGACGATAGATGACGGCGACGGAGATCCCTCCAACGACCTGCTGAAGGACGGCTACGGAATGAAGCCCGCCACCCTGTCCCGTATGCAGTACCCCGGCATGGCCATCGACCGTACCGTTGACTGCAGCCAGTACGGTTCCGTTGAGGCGGGCGGCGAGATGAAGATCGACCTCATCGTCAGCAACTTCTCCAACGAAGAACGCTATGCGGCGGAAAATCCGGACAAGGTCGGAGATTATAAAGGCCTTGTCGTTACCGAAATGATTCCAGAAGGTACCGAGCTTGTGGCCGGAAGCATTTCCGAAGGCGGCTCTCTTTCCGGCAATGTAATCACCTGGACGGTCGATATCAAGGCCGGCGCATCTGCCGATCTCAGCTATAAGGTAAAGGTCAATAAACAGCGCGGCGAAAAGGTTACTTTGCCTGCAGGCAAGGTCGCCGATATCCCCACCTACCCCGTTACCGTATCCGTCAGCGGAGCGAAGCTGGGCGGCGATGCCGTGTCTAAATTGGAAGCTTTCGCGGCGTCCGATCCTTCCGGTTGGAGAGATAATTACAACATCAGCCGTCTGGCCGGCGGCACGGAATATATGGAACGCATCTACAAGGCCGTTATGGGGCTGGATGTAGAGCTTCCTTCTCTGGAAGAGATCGCCGGCAAGCTCTTCAAGTATACGGAAGAGACGCAGGGCCCTCGTTCCAAGTGGCGTTTCCTGACGACGGAGACCGAAAAGGTCTTTGAACTGCGCAGCGCGGATGAAGTGGAAGAGGATTACAAGACCTTCTACGACATGCTCGTTCCCGGCTTCAACGGCGGTACGCTGTTCTTTGTACCCGATGTCATCCAGGGACAGGAATACAATATCAATGAGTTCCACATGGATTATTATGAGCCCGGCGACATTATGGTCGATATTTCCATCGATCCGGAGACCGCGGCTGTAACTGATTATATTATTTATCTGATCGTCAGCGACAGCTGCGTGATCTCCTTTAACGCGGGGCTGGATAATATCGTGAATCTGGGCAGCGATGCCGGTCAGTGCATGTGGAGCTCCCTGTCCTACAGCCTCTGCTGCGTCCTGAGACCTTCTCTGGCTTATGACGATGTGAATGCACGCGTCTATGACATGGCCAATGAGCCCCTATATACGGAGGAAGAGCCTCTGTCCGATGAGGAAAAGGGCTGGGCGACCAGACCCTCCGTGAAGGAAGGCACGAAGCCTCTTCCCGACAGCGCAAAGCAGGCACTGCTTTCGCTGACAGCGGAGGGCTGGGGCGATTCCCGGTATATGAGCTTCCCCAAGGATGTATTTAAGGCGATAGGCCTGAATATCGATGACTATACGGCTTCCGGAACGGTCGTTGAGCTGCTGAAGGCAGGCAGCAAGGCGGATGCGGGACCTTTTGCTACGGTCGATGTGAATACGAATACGAAGGGCACCTACGGTATCAATAAAAGCACGGTCAGCTATGATCCCATAGTTGCCGATATGCTGGTTCCCGGCTTCTACGGCGGGACGAAATTCACCGATTACGCAACGGATTATTCCCATTACAGCCTTGATGATCTGTGGGAAGGCGATATCATCGTATTCGTTCTCAGAAACAGCGATGCCTGCTATTTTACCGGCGTGTACCTCGGTAAAGTGGACGGAAAGGCGACCTTCCTGATGAGCAAGGGCGCCAGCAATGTTTCGACGCAGTACGAACTGATCAGCTTTGCGGATGATGCCGCGTTCCGGGCCTACCTGAAACGCTGCCCGAAAACGTTGGTGTCCGAAAAGACTTCGAATGACTGGGAACTGTTCTTCGTTCTCCGTGCGGGCCAGCACTATGACTTCA
This sequence comes from Lachnospiraceae bacterium, assembly GCA_045616945.1. GTDB lineage: Bacteria > Bacillota > Clostridia > Lachnospirales > Lachnospiraceae > UBA6987. The sequence goes on from JAZLHR010000063.1 coordinate 7,620, forward strand.
CTGCCGCACCTGAAAATCCCGAAGAACCCGAAGAGCCCGAAGAGCCCGACCACAGCCCGTCTGTGAAGGACGGCACGTTGCCTCTGCCCGAAAGTGCAAAGCAGGCTCTGCTTACATTGACGGCGGAAGGCTGGGGCGATTCCAGATATATGGCTTTCCCGAAGGCCGTCTATAAGGCGATCGGTTTGGATATTGACGACTATACAGTATCTGGAACGGTTGTTGATCTGCTGAAAGCCGGCGGCAAAGCGGATGCGGGCCCCTTTGCTACGGCAAATGTGAATACGAATACGAAGAGCACCTACGGTATCAACCAGGGCACGGTCAGCTATGATCCCATCGTTGCCGATATGCTGGTACCCGGCTTCTACGGCGGCTCAAAATTCACCGATTATACGACCGATTATTCCGACTACAGCCTTGATGATCTGTGGGAAGGCGATATCATCGTATTCGTTCTCAGAAACAGCGATGCCTGCTATTTTTCCGGCGTGTACCTCGGTAAAGTGGACGGAAAGGCGACCTTCCTGATGAGCAAGGGCGCCAGTAATGTTTCGACGCAGTACGAACTCATCAGCTTTGCGGATGATGCCGCGTTCCGGGCCTACCTGGAGCACTGCCCCGTGACGCTCGTTTCCGAAAAGACCAATAAGGATTGGGAACTGTTCTTCGTTCTCCGTGCGGGCCAGCACTATGACTTCACTGCCGAGCCTGAGACTCCCGGCGAGCCCGAAGAACCCGGCGAGCCCGAGACACCCGCAGCGCCTTCCTGGACTCTGAGTGAGGCTCAGAAGGCCGCACTGGCCGCGTTGGATCCTGCGGATCTGTCCGGGACCAACCTGAGCTTCTGGGTCGAGGTATATGCGGCGCTCGGACTGGAAGATGACGGAAGACTGAAACCCGAGTCTACAATGGCAGGTCTGCTGAAAAAGACGGACGGTCCGTTCGTTCCTACCGATGATACGGGCAAGGCAACCTTTACACTGAACACCGAGGACAGCGTCGCAGAAAATTACCTGCCGTTTTACCGGTCTCTGTTAAGCGGATATTACGGCGGACCTCAGTTTACGGATAAGACGACCGACTATTCCGATTATACGCTGGATGCTCTGGAGCCCGGTGACTGCCTGTTCCTGTTCAACCGTGTCCAGAAGAAGAATGCCTACAATTCCCAATACTGGGCTGCTGTATATCTCGGCGGCGGAAAATTCATCGTAAGCGACAGCGGTGTGCTCGGGACAAAAGAGATCAAGGTCATGGATTTCAGCGGTGAAGGCGGATTGGCAGAATATCAGGCCTTCCTGAAGACTACGCCTACGATCGATGTCGCATGGCAGGGCTTCATGGTCCTGAGACCTTCTCAATATGACGCGTCCGTCAGATAATACCGCGTCGGTTTTATCCCATACCGGCCCGGCAGTTTGATACGGACCGGATCGGTCAGATGCATTTGCAGCCCTCTCTTCGGAGGGGGCTTTTTTTGACCGGCTTTTTCCCCGAAATGCCTGTACGGCCAAGGATTCTGTGTGTTATTGAACAAATAAATTGAAACATTTTTTCGGTTTTTGTCAGGAGAGAAGATCAGTCCTTGGATCGCAATGATATTCTTGTTAATGAATTGTAAACTTGTTTTATACCGATTGACAAAAGGTTATGGGAAAGCATATAATGGCAATGATTTACAAGAACCGGGGGTATGAACGTGAGCCCGGTGAGCGTGAATATATCATTATGAAGGAGGCTTTTATGACAAAGCACAGGCGTATCAGCTTTCTCGCAGCGCTTCTTGCTCTTGCCTTAGTGTTCGGTTTCTCTGGATATCAGGCAACGAGATCGCAGGCAGCTACGGGAACTGGAACCAAAGATGGTATTACTGCCACCTTGACGACTGGAAAAGACAGCTACGAACTCAATGAAGAAATCGATTTCGATCTGTTGATTACCAGTGAGGAACCCAAGGAATTTGCTACGAAATTATCTTTGAGTTCCTACGATTCTACGACGGAACTTACGCAGGAAGTCACACGGCTTATTCCTGTCTCCGGTGAGCCCGCTCAGGGGACCGCGGACGGCCTTATGACTCTCGGCGCCAAACTGCAGCCCGGTGACGGCTACCACACGGTTCTGTGGGCCGTTCTGATGGTCGTGTCCGGTCTTGGCATCGCCGTAGTTCTGTTCAAGAGCGGATGGCTTAAGTCCGCCAGAACCATGGCTCTGATCCTTTGCCTGATCCTGGCAGGATCTCTTCTGGCTCCCGGCCTGAAGATCATGGCCGCGGAAGAAGAGGACAACGTTCTGACCGTATCCGCTTCGATCAAGGTAGACGGCGAGGACCAGACCCTGACTGCGGATATCACCTACGCAAAGATCTATACCCGTGCGGATCTGGAAGCTCAGCTGGCAGAAGTTGCCTGGGCTTTCTATCTGAAGAAGGGCCAGATCCAGTATGACTCCCAGTCCATGAATACGGTACTGGATAAGTATCATTCCGGTATTTGGCGTCTGACGGAGGATGTAGCCCCTGAGTACGGCAATGCCGATACCACGATCTACTCCGTATGTACTGACTTCGCGTGGAAGAGCTATCTGGAAGCCTTCGATTACCAGATGCTCGATGCCGATAGCTCTCTGGACTTCATCACGACCGCTATCTGGATGTCCGCCAACCTGATGGACCCCGATACGATCCTGTTCCGCTGGGCCAAGAGCCTGGACAATATCACGGCCGGTCAGACCTTCTATACCGATCCTTTCAATCCCACGACCAAGGCCCCCGGCAACAGCACCGAGGCTTACGGCTTCACGAAGGCGGATATGATCACCATGGCTGAGGCCAGAGCCACTATCATCGGTGAGAACGGCGAACTGCTCCGTCCCGGTGATGTGCTGATCCACCACGGTCACTGCATGATGTATGTCGGCAACGGCTGCGTGCTGCACTGCGCCGGCAACAAGTATAACACCACCACCGGCAACGAGGCCTTTGAACCGACCGGAGCTATCCGTTATGAGACGTTGGCAGATTTCTGGATGACCGAGGGCGCAAATTACAGCCTTTATGATTCCAACCCCGGTGACTATGTGATCATGCTTCGCCCTCTGAACTCCCTCGTCCAGACGGAAGACGGCGACGATGATCCCGCGAACGACCTGCTGATCGACGGTTTCACGATGAAGCCCGCTACCCTGTCCCGAATGGAATATCCGGGCATGGCCATCGACCGCACCGTCAGCACCAGCCAGTACGGCTCCGTTGTGGCCGGCGGCGAACTGGGCGTTGAGCTCAAGGTCAGCAACTTCTCCAATGAAGAGAAGTATGCTCTGAAGCACGGCGATCCCGTGAAGTATGAAGGCCTGGTCATCACTGAGACCATCCCCGAAGGCACTGAGCTGGTTTCCGGCAGCATCCTCGGCGGCGGCAAGGTCTCCGGCAGCACTATCACCTGGACGATCGACATAAGCGCCGGTGAGACCGCTGAGCTTGGCTATACTGTAAAGGTCAACAAGCAGCGCGGCGAAAAGATTACCATGCCCGGCGGTATGGTCGCCGATATCCCTACATACGATATTACCGTCTCTGTCAGCGGCGCGAAGATCAGCAGCGATATTACTGCCAAGCTGGAAGCCTTCGCTCAGACCGATCCTGCCGGCTGGAGAGATAATTACAACATCAGCCGTCTGGCTGCCGGCACCGAGTATATGGAACGTATCTACAAGGCTGTTATGGGGCTGGATGTAGAACTTCCTTCTCTGGAAGAAATCACCGGCGAGCTCTTCAAGTTTGTGGAAGAGACCGAAGGCCCTCGTTCCAAGTGGCGTTTCCTGACTACGGATACCGGTAAAGTATTTGAACTGCGCAGTGAAAGCGAAGTGGAAGATGCTTACAAGACCTTCTACGACATGCTGGTTCCCGGCTTCTACGGCGGCACCTTCTTCTTTGTCCCCGAGTTCATTCAGGGTCAGGATTATAACGTCAATGAGTTCCACATGAACTACTTTGAACCCGGTGACGTTCTGATCAATGTATCCATCAACCCGAAGACCGAAGAAGTAGAAAACTACTGCGTATATCTTATCGTCAATGAAAAGTGCGTTATTGCCTTTGACTCCGGTCTGGACAATATCGTAAACAATGACAACGATGCCAACCTCTGCATGTGGAGTTCCCTGTCCTACAATCTCTGCTGCGTATTGAGACCTACGCTGGCTTATGACGATATCAACGACAAGGCTTATAGCAAGGCTGACGAACCGTCCTATACCGATGAGGAACCCAAGTCCGATACCGAAAAGAATATGTACGGTCTGGTTCCGATGAATGCCGAAAACATCAAGAAGTTCCAGGATCTGATCGGCTTTGACTGGGCTGCGGCTGCCGCTGCCGGCAAGCTGACTAACAGCGAGGGCAAGGATGTTACGTTCGACAACAGCTGGCGCAATACCACCTTCGCGGAGAATCTGTATGCGTTCCTTGGTTTGGAATGCACGAATGTAACGCAGCAGATCACTACCATGACCCGTCTGAAGACCCTTGTTGCGACGACTGATACGGAAGCCGAGGGCAGCAACTATTATGCTCTGATCACCAGAAAGCCGAGCATTGAAGACGGCCCGACCTTCTCTGCTTTAATGAGAGAATATTGCGGCGGCGTGAAGCTGAAGGCCGGCAACAGCGAGGAATGGCCTGACGGTCTGAATGCCAATGATCTGGAGCCCGGCGATATCCTGTATCTGACCTACTATACCGAAGAGATGATGCCTGACGGCCTCAAGCATCGTTGGTACTGGGTGGGCATTTATCTCGGCAACGGCAAGATGCTCATTTCCCAGTATGAGAAGGTCGGCTCTGAGAACGTTGTTGAGTGGGTTGAATGGGATTTCAGCGCCGATACCGACGGCACCAAGTTCCAGGATCTGCTGATCAATATCCCTTATGAAGACAATCTCAAGTGGGAATATGTTGAGATGTACCGTCCTGCCAACGGTTACTTCGATATCAACAATCCTGATTGGAATCCTAACGAAGAGGATTGGGGCCCCGGCCCGTCCGTAAAGGAAGGAACGAAGGCTCTGCCTGCCAGCGCCAAGGAAGCTCTGCTGAAGCTGACGGCTGAAGGCTGGTCAAAGAACTATATGAACTTCCCGAAGGAAGTTTATAAGGCGATCGGTCTGAATATCGACGATTATTCCAGTTCCGGATCCGTTGTCGGTTTCCTGAAGGCTGCTGACTCTAACGGCAGCAGAGCTGATGCAGGTCCTTTCTCCACTGTCAGCGTCGATACCGCAGCAAACGCCACCTACGGCATCAATACGGGTGAGGTTGTATACGATCCCATTGTTGCCAAGATGCTGGTTCCCGGCTTCTACGGCGGAACGAAATTCACGGATTTCGTGACCGGCTATCCTCGCTACAGCCTGGATGACCTGTGGGAAGGCGATATCATCGTCTTCGTGCTGAGAAACGGCGATCCTTGCTACTTTACCGGTGTATACCTTGGCAAGGTTGGCGGCAAGGCCACCTTCCTGATGAGCAAGGGTGCCAGCGGTGAGGGTAACCTGTTTTATGAACTGATCAGTTTTGCTGATGATGCTGAATTCCAGACATATCTGAAGACCTGTCCTGAGACTGTTGCAAAGAAGAAGATCGGTCTTGATTGGGATTTGTTCTTCGTCCTTCGTGCGGGCCAGTATTATGATTTCCCGGAAGGGGAACCCACTGAACCCACCGAACCTGACGATGATGCCTGGACTTCCAAGACCTTTAATGAAGGTCTCGCGGAACTGTATGCAAGAATCGATGCCGGCAAGGAAGACTTCGATACCTTGAAGTTCGGTACGAACTCTACCGCTGCCGTTAAGATTTATACTTTTGTTGATGGCGCTATCGGAACGGAAGTTACCAAGGAGTTGACCGCTCAATTAGAATCCGGTCAGGCAGCTCTGAACCAGACCGGTTATTTGACGGCTGCTATGGATAAGAATCTGTTTACGAAGTACAATGCTCTCGGTGAAGGTCAGCCCTCCGAGGGTGATGATGCCTGGCATAAGATGTTCGTGGAAGGCTTCTACGGCGGTACCTACACCGATAAGGGCGGCAGCTGGGGCGATTCCCACACCATCAGTGAGCTGCAGGTCGGCGATATTCTGTATCTGAACGACTACAATAATACTGACGATCGTTATTACCTTGTTGCTGTATACTGCGGCGATGGGAAGTTTATCGTTACCGTTCTGAAGAATTCCGATAAGTCTTCGATTTATGAGCTCAAGGATTTCTCCTCTGATGCTGACGGCTTCAAGGCTTTCTTGAACACCAACACTTATGCTGCAGCCGCACGCAGCTGGGAATTCGGCTTTGTTCTTCGTCTTTCCAATACGGTAGAACCTCCTGCTTTAGCTGACCTGACGGCTGAAGGCTGGTCGGAGTATTACTTCGATTTCCCTGTGGAAGTCTATGCGGCGATCGGTAAGGAACTTCCCGGTGATATAGATGATCCGACAAAGAATTTTGCCGGAGACAAAACGCCCGCGCAGTTCTGCAAGCTGACGGATGGACCTTTCGTCTTTGATAACGGAACTGATACCAGCAGTGCTTCCGACGATACGTATTCCTTCAATTCCGGAACAGTCGCTTCCTGCAAGAGAGCTGCTGAATGGTTGGTCGAAGATTTTTACGGCGGTCCCAAGCTGTCCGGCAAGACGACGGATTATTCAAGCTATCATCTGAGCGATCTGCAGGCGGGGGATATTCTGGTATTCGTTCTGAGAAGTGCCAATTCCTGCTATTTCACCGGTGTTTATCTCGGAGAAGTCGATGGCAAGGCAACTGTTCTTATGAGCGGGGGGGCATCCAATGTTGATGCCAGATATGAGCTTGTATCGTTTGCGGACGATGCGGCCTTCCAGGCTTACCTGGAAAATTGTCCCAAGACCATGAACAATAAAGAGAATCAGCCTTGGGATATCTTCTTTGTTCTTCGTCCTTCGTTTCTTTGAAACAAAATGATGAATAAGTCGTTTTAACACGCGGAAGCGGTCGGGAGGATACTCCCGGCCGCTTTTGTTGTTGACCCTCCGACCGCCTTCGTTTCAGTTCTCAATTGACAACGGACCTTTTTGTGTGCTAGACTAAGCGTCAGATTAAAGCGTGTTTACAAAAAAACAGGAAAAGAGGAGTAGGCTATGAAGCATCGTAATCGTTTTCTCGTTTTTGCTTTGGCTGCAGTTATGGCTGTTGGTTCGGTCTGGTTCTGCGGCTGTGCCGAGCCTGTCCGTGCCGCGAAATATACGGCTGAATCGGACGGCGTCAAGGCGGTCCTTACTACGGATAAGGATTCTTATACTGCAGAAGAAAATATCCGTTTTGAACTGAATATTTCTTCGCAGTCGACCGTGAAGCTGCGGACGGACGTGTCTGCGGGCGGTTATGCGGTCAATTTTGATAAGAATCCGGGGAAGATCGTTGCGAACGGTCAGCCCGCTGCGGAGACCGCTTCCGGTTATCTCAGCCCGGCTCTTCCGGATGAGCCCGGATCTGCCGAGGCCGGTGGACAGGGAGAAGATCTTCCGCCCGCTGCGAAGCCTTACCGCGTCATTATTCAGATCCTGTTGGCCGCATTTTTGATCGGTGCGATCATCTTTATTATCCGCAGAGCCATCCGCGGTAAAAAGAATACGGTCAATATGCTTCTGATCGGGCTCCTTCTGGCCGGTCTTGCTTCGTCCGGTCTGCAGGTACGTGCCGATAACCTGAAAGAACCGAACAGCCCCGCTGCCATCGCCGCTGCCGAAGAAACGGTAATGAAGACGTTGGAGCTTTCCGTGACGGTAAAGGTTGACGGACAGGATCTTCAGGTCCGTGCCGCCGTTCAGTACGGCTTTGCCTATACCCGTGCCGAGCTGGAAGAGCAGCTGATGTCCGTTGCGTGGGCTTATCACCACAAATTCGGTCAGATGCAGTACGACTCCCAGTCCATGAATACCGAGCTTTCCAAGTATAACGAAGGGATCTGGCGTCTGACCGAGGATGTATCACCCGAATACGGCTCCTCCGATACGACGATCTACTCTGTCTGCACGGACTATCCCTGGAAATCGTTCCTGGAGGCTTTTGATTACAGATTGTTGAACGGTGAAAGCTCTCTGGACTTTATCAGCGGCAATGTCTGGATGGCTTCGGATCTGTATGCACCCGAAACCGTGCTGGCAAGGACTGCCACCGATATCACCGGCGGTGAATCCTTATTTGAGGATCCCTTTAACCCTGTCAAGAGAACGACGGATCCTTCCGGATACGGATTTACCTCCGCGGATCTGATCTCCCTGACCGAGCTGCGCGAAAAGTACATCGGCGAAAACGGTGAGCTGCTGCGTCCGGGCGATGTGCTGATCTACGGCCATTGCATGATGTATGTCGGAAACGGCCTCATTCTGCATTGCTGGGGTTCGAAATACAATACCGATTCCGGTATCGAGGCCTTTGAACCCGGCGGCTCCATCCTCTGTGAAAATGTGAATGAATATTGGCTGACGGAAGGCGAAACCTACGGTTTGTTCGATTCCAATAAGGATAAAAAATACTGTATCCTCGTACGTCCTATGAATGCCCTTCTGGAATTGGATGACGGCGATGATGATCTTGCCAACGATCTGACCCTCGGCAATTTCAAGCCGAAGGCGGCAACGCTTTCCCGTCTGGAATACCCGGCCATGTCCATTGACCGTACGCTCAGCTGCGGCAGCTTCGGCAGCGCAGAAGCCGGCGGAGAACTCACCGTTAATGTCCGCATCCATAACCATTCCAATGAAGGCTATTATGCGCAGGAATATCCGGACCGCGCGGCCGACTATGTCGCCCTCCCCGTGACGGAGCAGCTGCCGGAAGGCACGGAACTGGTGCCCGGAAGCATTACCTGCGGCGGCACCCAGGACGGACGCACGATCTCCTGGAAGCTGGATCTGAAGGCAGGAGAGGAAGCAGTTCTTTCCTACACTGTAAAGGTCAACAAAGCCCGCGGTGAGAAGATCACGAGTGAAGGCGGCTTTGTGGCGGATATCCCGTCAAATTCGATCACCGTCAGTTTGAGCGGAAAGCATCTTTCCGAAGCCAGTGCCGAAAAGCTTCTTGCCTTTGCGGCGGTCGATCCGGATTCCTGGCGCGAAACCTTCAATATCAGCCGTCTCAGTACCGATACGGACTATATGGAGCGCATTTATCAGGCCGTTCTCGGACTGGATGTGCAGCTTCCGAAGGTGAACGAGGTACTCTGCGAATTCTTTAGCTTTGTGAACGAGTCCCGTCCTTCCCGTACGCAGTTCCGGTTTATGAATTCCAATACCGGAAATGTATTGGAATTGAAAGATCGCAGTACTGTCAAGGCTGAGTATCTGGAACTGTACGATATGATGGTACCCGGCTTTTTCGGCGGAACGCTGTTCTTCGTTCCGGATGTCATTCAGGGCGCCGGATATAATGTGAATGAGTTCCATTTCAGCTATTTCCAGCCCGGCGACATCATGCTGATGATCGACCTGAAAAAGGGCCTTCCCGAATTGGACAGCTATGAGATGTGCATGTATGCAGGCAATGATACCGTCATCGTCTTCAACTCCGCTCTGGAAAATACCGTTTATTCGGGAACGGATGCGAAATTGCTGCTTTGGAGTGCGCTTTCTCACAATCTTTGCTGTATGCTTCGTCCCAGCTTGGTTTCGGACGATATCAATCTGCAGCTGTATGACAAAGCGAAGGAACCTGTTTATACGGAGCCGGAACCCAAGACGGATATGGAAGTGAACGGCTACGGACAGTATCCGCTCAGCGAAGAAAACAAGCAGAAGTTCATGGATCTGATCGGCATCGATTGGGCTGCTGTCAAGAAGGCCGGATTTATTACGAATATAAAAGGCAAGCAGATACCTTTCGGCCCTGAGTGGCGGAATACTGATTTCACGGAAAAGATCTATGAACTCGTCGGGCTTGAATGCGACGATGTATTTGCAGGGGCTTCTGCGATGTCCCGACTCAAGACGATGGTAACGACCGCGCAGGAAGAGGCACCGGGCGAATATTACTTCGACCTGATCACCAGAAAGCCGAAGAGCGGCGATGCCCAGATCCTCTTTGCTCTCTTAAAGAGCTATTGCGGCGGTGTGAAGCTGAATTCCGGTGTTGAGGATTGGCCGGACGGACTGAGCATTTCCGGACTGGAGATCGGCGATGTGATCTCTTTGACTTTCTACAACGGGCTCGGCAATACCCGTCATTACTGGACCTGTATTTACCTCGGCAAGGGGATCCTGCTGACCTCTGTTTACAAGATCGCTCCGGAAGGCAATTCCTGCAGCTGGATGGAACTTGATTTCAGTGACGATACGGACGGCAGCCGCTTCCGCGAGCTTCTGACCTATGTTCCCGACACGGATGTACTCTGGGAGTATGTAGAGGCATATCGTCCTTCGCTCGGATATTATGATATCAACCGACCGACCTGGAATCCTGCCCTGGGCGAACCGGGCCCCGGCCCTTCCGTGAAGGAGGGAACGAAGGAGCTTCCCGCGGCTGCCAAGGCTGCTTTGCTGCAGCTGACTGCAGACGGCTGGAAGAAAGGAAATATAGATTTCCCTGCGGAAGTTTATGAAAAGATCGGTCTGAATATTTCTGATTTTACCTCCAGTGCTTCGCTTGTTACCATGCTGAAAGCCCCTGACACTAATGGCAACAGCCGTTCCGATGCCGGTCCTTTCCGTACGGTTTCCGTAGATAACGGCAAGACGGCGTTCTACGGTATCAACGGCGGGGAAGTGGTATACGATCCGATCCTTGCGAAAATGATCGTGCCCGGCTTCTGCGGCGGTCCGAAGTTCATGGATTATTATACGGACTACGAGACATATTCACTTTCTGACCTGAAGCCCGGCGATATACTGTTCTTCATGGTCCGCAGTACCGACGCGGTATATCATACAGGCGTTTACTTGGGAACGATCGACGGTGAGGCAAAGATCCTTATCAGCAAGGCAGCTACGAATGTGACGACCGAGTATGAAATGCTCAGCTTTGCGGACGATGATGACTTCCATGAGTATCTGAAGGTGTGTCCGCTTTCCGTAAAGACAGGCAATACGAACGTAGAGTGGGAACTGTTCTTCGTTCTGCGCCCCGGTCAGTATTATGATTTCCGGTAAAAGATCGTACTGCGGTCTGATCCCCGGCATCATATCCGGCAAAGAATAACGAATACAATAAGCAATGCCCGGTCGGAAACGGCCGGGCATTTTGCATATCCTGTTTGTAACGGAGGTGCAGGCAGATCAGTTGCAGTAACCGGGGATCATCAATTGACCTTCGAAAGCGGGAAGGCAGTCGCCTCCGTCGGAGGAGAAGGGCTCGCAGCGATAGCAGATGCCTGTATCGGAGGGATTCAGCCCGGAAATGATAAATTCCTGCTCGCATACGACCGAACGTTCTTCGGAACTGACAGAAGCCTTGGAAAAGGCAGTCGCGGGAGCGATCAGGATCGAACCGGTCGTAAATTCTCCTGCGCGGAAGCTGAAATATTGCGGGAAACCGAACCAGGAATACGGTGTGATCGTCTGTGTCCAGATGATCTTGGCTACCACGGAATTGGCTGTACGGTCACGGAACTCAATGGTTGCGGTGCTCCTTACGCCTGTATTGCCGCTTTCATTGAGCGACCACCAGGCATCCTGAACAAGATATTGCGGCGCAGGCGTATATTTTTCCGTCTGGGCCCAGATATGCTTTGCGGTGATATTCTCCTGCACGGTCAGCTCCGCCGCTCCGCTTCCGGTCAGAAGAAAGCCCTGCTCGGTATGATAATTCACGGAGAGGACATCGCCGTACCAAACGGGATCTCCGGCTTCCAGCTCACCTGTGCGCCCGTCACCGTATGGGCTTTGTGTGCGGTTTACGGTGATGATCACATTGGAAACGGGAGAGAAGTCCAAAGTATACTGCAATGCTTTCCACTGTGCGTACAGACAATGCTCGGCGCTTTCACGGTTGACCGTTTCGGCACTGATCTGTTCGCCGCCGACGGGCTTCGTGAACCAGCCGATAAAGGAAAAGCCTTCGCGTTTCGGCTCCGGAAGTGAACCGTAAGGCTCACCTTCCGTAACAGGACGGACCGTGGAATTGAGTTCGCCGCCCTGCGGGTCCAGAAAGAGCATATACGGTGCCGGAAGCGGACCGCCTGGCTGCTCCGAGATCGTGCCGCAGCGCATACAGGGCGTCTGCAGCAGATATATCCCTGCGGCGGGATCCTTGACCTTCACGGTATTGCCCCAGACATGTCCCAGGGCAGGCAGTTCGGTTTGCTCCTGCAGGATCTCGCCGCAGACGGCGCAGCGTACGCCGGCTGTCAAGCCGTTTTCCGTGCAGGTGGCCGGCTTTTCCGCGATGGCTGCAGGCGTATGCTTGTGGAGGAAACCGCTGCCTTCGGCACAGGCTGTCAGGAACAGCGTTCCGGCTATGGCTCCGGCAGCAAGAAGATAATAGGAAGCCTTCTTTTTCATGTGAATACCTCGCAATATTATCGCAGCAGCTGTTTGTAATCAAAATTCCCGCAGAAGAGTGCGGCGTAGGCCAATGAATTGTGGAAGAGGGACGTGTTCCATTTCAGGGACTTTCCCCAGGCTTCGTAAGTGGTATCGGCGCCTTCCTTCATCATCAGAAGCCAGGCACCCGGATCAAGCAGCATATCCTTGACGGTTTTCCAATCGCCCTGTTTGCAGAAATATTCCAGGATCGGGAAAGGACCGAACTCATTTACGGCGGAAACACTGCGCTCGCGGATAGTCTGTTCCATGCCGGTGCGGAAGGCTTCTTCGGGAATGAGGCCGAAGGCCATGGGATAGAGATTGCCGATGTAGCTGGTATGCTCGCTGCCGATCCTGTCGCGGAAAAGATGCTTGTCCCAGTCGTAGAAGGCACGGATGATCGCGTCGCCGACTTCCTCGGCGGGCCGGTACACCGGCAGACCCAGGGCTTCCGCCATCAGGTTCGCGGTGCAGATGGCCTTATAATAGTGCATATTCAGAACGATATGCGTATCTTCCTCAATATCATGCTGGTCCAGGTTCGCATCGTATCCGTCGCGGTATTCCTTCGGCCACTCGACGACGCACCATTTGTCAATCGTCCCTAAAAGGCCGTCCTTTTCGTAATCGCGGCGGTAGCAGTCCAGTGCCTGCGTCATTTGCTTATAATCTTCGCGCAGAGCTTTTTTATCGCCGGTGAGGCAATAGGTGAAATAGAGGGTGCGGAAGAAAACGAGAGGATATTCGGCGGTGAGATGGATGAACGTGCAGCAGGTCCCGGCGCCCAGAGAATCGCAGATGCGGGTCTGCGCAAAAGCATCATGGATCATGCCGCGCAGGAGCGTCGGGTCGCCGGTCAGAAAAGAGTGCGTGGCGGCTGCCATGCCGACATCGGCCAGATATGTGCCGCGTTCCCGGTCAAGGCAGTCGAAGATCGTATCCTGCGGGCCGTAGCGGAGCGTGTTGACACACAGCTTCCATACGCGCTGCAGGCGGCGGCGCTCCGTTTCGTTTTTACAGGCGGCAAGAAGAGCGGGATTCAGCTTCGCCTTCAAACGGAACGGATAATGGCGTACCGTGAAGCTGACATCCAGCAGCTCCGCGCCTTCCGGAAGCTCGATATCCGCATAGCGCATCGGCTTGTAATCGTAGGGCTCCAGACGGTCTTCGCCGCCGCTGAGAGTCCACTGCTCCAGATATTCCACCCTGCTGGTACGCAGTTCGTACATGGCGCTCCCGTCTTCCTTGAGCTCCTGAGCGCTCTTGATGATGACGGTATCCCCCTTGTGCCCGCGGGCCGTCAGCTGCAGATAACCGGCATACATCCGGCCCAGATCAATCTGTACTGTACTGCCCTTCCGGGTGATCTTTTTCGGGAAAACGGAATACCATACGACGGGGCGTGTTTCCTGCGGTACCAGCGTATAATCCGCGTGGGTACGGAGAGAAGCGAAGGTCCAGGCGGAATCATCGTAATCCGGCTTTTCAAAGCGGGTTTCAGGGGCATTTGCGTCATAATCTTCGCGGAAACAGGTCTGATATCCGTATTTTCCGCTGATCAGGTAACCGCTGTGGACTGCGCAGCGGAAGCTCTCATCCGAGGCGGCCATGACCTTGCCGTCGACCTCCAGATCCATCAGCAGGCCGTGATTCAGGTCGCCGGATACGAGATACCGATTGACCAGCCCCTGATAGTAGGTATGCACGGCAATGGTATTTTTGCCGGGATGCAGATATTTCGTTACATCGATCCGGTTATACCGATACGCCCATACGTAAGACATGGCCGGCCCCATGGCCGCAAGCTCACCGTTCACGTAAAGCTTGTAATAATCGTCTGCGGTGATATAAATGATGCCCCTGCGGAAGCTGTCCAGATCGACCGTCTTGCGGAACAAAACATGCCAGTTATGGACAGGGTCCTTGGCTGCCATTTTGCGGAGCATTTTATAGGTGTGCTGATAAAAACGGTTGCGGGGCAGCTGTTCTGCCATGGGACTCATACTGATCCATTTTCCGGAAAAACGGTGATTCATAAAGCAGCTCCTTTTCGGTTCGGGTCGGGCATATTGGTAAATACGAGCCTGACATCGGGGGAATTCGTCAAATACAGCTGGTTTTCGTATTTGATATCAAAAGAAAATACATCGCCGGGGCGGACTTCCTTCGGATAATCCGTGACATCGATGATCAAATGATCGCAGGAGGCGCCGACGACCTCGATCCCTTCCTCGCGGGGGATGAGCTTGGTGCAGTCTCCGGCATCGGCACGTCCGATCCCCAGCAGCGCGCGTTTGCGGATGCCGCGGTCTGTATATACGGGACGGTGGCCGAATGCGTCGATCCCGAGCTCTCCCTGCGGGTAGCTGGGCTTTTCGCGGCATTCCAGCACCTCCGCTTTCAGGGTATAATGCCCTGGCTCAAGATCGTCATGCAGATGACGGCCCTGCAGGACCTCATCCGGGCAGCCGACGGTAAGTGCCTCGCCCATCCGCAGGTGTGTGATGCCGGCCGGCATTTCTTCGGAAAGAAGAAGACCGTACGAGCTGGTCGCGCCGCCGGAAACCATGTCCAGTCTGCGTCCGATCCCCGCTTCGACCTGCTGTGCGATCCGGATCAGGTCTTTCATCTTTTCAGCGGTCGGAATAACGGAACCGTAGCATCCTAAATTCACTCCGACACCGGCAAGCCTCAAAGAGGGCATATTGTGTTCGATCTCCAGGCAGGCAGCCGTCAATTCATCTTTGTCCCAGAAGCCTTCGCGCAGGTCGCCCAGATCAGCCATGACAAGTATGCTGCGGGTCAGACCTTTCTTTTCGCAGATTTCGGCAAAAAGGCGGATCACGGAAAGATCGCTCATGAGTACGAAATCCGCGAGTTCGGCAGCTTCTTCCAGCTCGCTGACCATGGGAACGCGGATGAGCATATAGGGACCGGGCACACCGGCCTGTTTTACCTTTTTGATCTGGGAAAGGCGGGAACTGGCAAGCTGGTCAGCTCCGGCCGCTTTCATGGCTGCGGCGATCTGCGTCGTGCCCCAGAAGCTTTTCATAACGCCGGCAACCCCGATTCCCGCCGCGTGGCAGCGCTCGATATACCGGGATGCGTTCCGTGTATATTTTGCTATATCCAGTTCCAATAAAGGATACTCACTCATGGCTTCCTCCCGGGCGCTTACATCAGGATAGTCGGATAACACACCGGTTCTTTATTATATACCGGATTTACAGGACTGACAATTGTGTTTTGTGTTGGAATAGGGACTCTGGATCCAAATAGTAAATTCCCAAAGTAAATCCCACAGTAGGAATTAAAATTGGATTTACTCTGGGAAATTTTTTGTCGTAGGATTTACCTCGGGAAATCATCCCATATTTTTTACGGAGGTACAATCCTATGACAAACAAATCCAAC
>JAZLHR010000064.1:0-48326 GCA_045616945.1 Lachnospiraceae bacterium
CAATTATACCATGGGCTTTACCAAGCCGATTGATCGATTGTCAAGATGCGGAGGATTTTCCCTTAGAGGCGGGACATCCTTCCTCTTTTAGAGAGGAATAAAGAGTAACTATTAACCTTACAAAAACTATTATACGAGGAAAAACAAAAATGGGAAAAGATGCAGACATAAAAAAAGCCTTCGAAGAATTTGAGTTATACAAAGAATCCGTGTCCAAACAGCCGCTTACCCGACTTGAAAAGATGAATCTCGACTGTCAGGAAGCGATTATTCGGGAAAGTACCAAGCCCTCAGGAGAAGATCATGAAATAATACTCCGGCATCAGATTGCCCTTCGGCTGACTATTGCTTATGCCAGTAAACACGGGCTTGATTCGTCCGAAGCCGAACTGAACGCTCTGGCCGATAAGCTGCTCCAGGATCCTCACATGAATATGATCCTGTATCATTGCGAGATTAACCCGCACGAGTTCCTTTCGAGCATTGAGAAGCCCGATCCGCCGAAGGTACAAAGCAGTGTTTCCTGGATCGACGATATTCTTCATTTTAACAAAAAAACGCCGGAAAAGGCTTATGAACAGGTCAGCGATAAAATTCCCCCTGAAAACAAGGATGACTTTATCCGCTTCAGCACGCTGAACGAAAACATCCGGCTCTTTCGCTACGAGCTGGCCAAAAGCCCGGAAGAGTTAGCGGAAGCATTCAATCGATCTCAGGGCGAGAAAACTTCAGCCGCCCGGTATTCAGCCGCTTTATCAGAAAACCAGGCCGGTGTGGATAGAGTCAAAAAGATCCCTTATGTCGGCGAAATGCCGGCGGCCTATAAGCGGATGTACTATTATTTTCTTGACCATACGGATTCCTCTGACGTCATCGCCAAGAACACAGAAATAATCCGGAAAATAAGTGATAAAAGTGCAGAATACGATGATTTCCGCAAGGAATTCGGTCTGGAGATGCTTAACCGGATGCTTGCGATCCCGGATAGTGAGATTGCCCCGAAAACATTTGATGAAGCCCGTGAGGCGCTGGAAAAACACCCTGAAATCCCGGCGCTTTGGGAAATACCGCATTTTTTACGCGATCTTGGCTATGCTGTTCCGGAGCAGTACCGCGAAGCTTTGATGCATAAGTACAAATTACATAGCGCTTATACTCTGCCGCTTAATGACCTTGCCAAGACCTATGCGTCCGAATATAGCCGGGAAGCGTACCTCTTATCCGAAATCGACGTATTTGATGCATTCTATATCGCCGAGAATAATGTTCGTCGGGGTCCTTATGTGATGAGTAATGCACTGTCGCAATCATTGATGACGAACAGTCAGGGCATTTATAATTCCAGGAGGCCTAAAAATACACAGCCTGATCCCGAGAAATTTGACGGCATCAAAATGACTGCCGATATGCTTACTCCGGAAGCTCATGCCGCCGATAATGCACCGGTGCAGGCTAAAGCCGAACCGGCTGCAGCCGGTCCCGCTGAAGCTCCGCAGCCGGAAAACGCCGCCGAACCCGAAGTACAGGAGCCTGCGATCTATCAAAAAGCAGCGATCGACAATTTCCGCAGCCGTCTGGAAAAAGCAAAAAGCAATTCAAAAGAATATACCTCTCTTCTTACGGCCTTTAGCGCTTTTGAGGCCTATTACGGTGCGGAAAAAGAAGAACGGGAAGAGCTCCCGGAAGAACAGAAAAACCGCTTATTGACCGATCTTAAAGCGGCAGCTGCCGAATACTACAATGCCAAAAGCGAACTGCAGCACGATCCGATGCGCAAAAGCCGTATGGATATTGCCCTGGAGCTTTATGATCTGACGTCCGAAGTCACAGACGACATTAAAAAAGAAGCGGAACCTGTCCCTGCGGCTGCCCCTGCAAAAGATCCCGAAACTGTTCTCACGGCGATGCGGAGTGAGAAATATTACACGGATGAAGAGTTTAAGAGCAGCTTTGAAGAGTATCTTGATTCGGCCATAGAAGCCCGCCGGAACCACGCCTGTTCGAAAGAAGAGATAGATGAGAGGGCAGAGAACTACGCCTATGCGGAGATGTGCATCCTGTCAGACGAGCAGATAGACCTGAAAGAGCTCAAGACGGATGCGCCGAATCTGGAAATGCTTTATCAGGCCGAGATTGTGGAGGCAAATCAATGGAGAGAGCTCCGCAGCCTGGCTCGTGACTTTGAGAGTCTTAAAAACGTTATCGATTCGATAAGCCTGTCTCTTGAAGAAAAAAATGATGCTGCCGCCGATAGAGATAGGCTTGAGCAGTGCAGTCTATCCCTTGAGAATAGCATTGACAAGATAGAACAGTCTTTTAAAAACAAGGATACTACTGGACTCGCCACATCTATTCCGGAAACCGTAATATTCATTCAGGGAAAGATCGAACAACTGGGTATTGACGATCAATCGTTCCCCCCGGAAAAGCTGTATTCCCTGATTGAGTCCGAACGCAGCGGAAAGGCGCTGATGGCTTTTGCAAAAGTGGGTGAGTCCGGCTCGGTTTCTTTCCCGTTAAAAAAATTCGTCAGCAGCAGAATGGATGATCTGAGCAAATCGTTCAGCAAACAGCTTGATAACATAGACAAAGCCCAAAGCTTTTGCGCCGGCGCCAAATACAGATTTATCAATGGACCGTCTGAATTTAAAGACAACTTCTATCACCTGGAGGAATACCGGGAAAAGGTTGCGGATCTGAAAGAGCGCTTAGACGATTCCGGGATACTCAGCACCCCGGAAGGCGGCAGGTTCCGGGATAATCTGAACAAGCTGGAGGAAGAACTGACACCCAACATAGATAATTTAGGGTCGGAACAGCTTGCCTATCCGAAGGCTTTGAACAACATCAATGCAGCTGCCTCGCTGCTGCTCGGGCAGAAAAAAGACTTAAAAGGCTCTGATGCCAAACTGGTTCGGGATCTTGCTGCTTTGAGCACGCCTGCCGGGGAATATGTCCTTAAGCAGCAAAAGGAGCCGCTCAGGAAATTTGTAAATTCCCTGAGCGATTTTCAGGAGCGTCTGGAAAATGCTTCCGCCTTCTTCAGCAGCAGCAACTCCGCGGAATATCTCCGGATGCTTGAAAAGCTGAAGGAAC
The DNA here is from genome assembly GCA_045616945.1 of Lachnospiraceae bacterium. Lineage (GTDB taxonomy): Bacteria > Bacillota > Clostridia > Lachnospirales > Lachnospiraceae > UBA6987. The sequence goes on from JAZLHR010000064.1 coordinate 3,097, forward strand.
TCAAAACAGAGATCAGGGAGAATACGCATCTGCTTTCCGCCGGTACCGGCAAGGTGGATTATAACGATCCGTCCTTTATTAAGAAATTTAAGGATCTGAAGTCCGCGGCAGCCGATTACTATGAAGCAAAGCTTACGCAGGAAAAGAACAGTACCCGTTACGAACGCTTTACTATCGCGGAAGAGATCATGAAGCTCGGCGGGATCGGTTCGGGTAAGCCGGCCCAGGTAATCGATACTTCTTTTAAGCTTTATGAGACAACATTTCCTTCTATTGATGATTTTCTGGAAAGACCCTCGGAAAAAAGAAGCGTCGAGGCAGCTCTTACCCGCAGCTTTGACGATTATGACGCAGTCGATGCTCTCCTGCTATACTCGAAAGTATTTCACTACTGCATCGATCACCCGGGAAAAGCCGGGAATAATCTCAGCGACAAAGAGCTTGCCCAGTATAAAGGTGCTGCTGTTGTCTGCGATCTTCTCCAAAGCGAAAAGGACGGATGGAACATTCTGAAAGCCGCGAAGGATCATTCTCCCGAAGAGGTCGCCATTGCCAAGAGCAACGTCCTCCTCGGACGGAATGTACGTAAACTGATCCAGGCAGCGGATGACAGAAAAACTCTTTTTGAATCCTTCGGCAAGAACAAAAAAACGATCGAAAATTTCAAAGCTAACCTGCTGAAAAGCAGCAAAAACGTCTCCCAAATCACCGGAGAAATCCGCAAAGAAGATCTGGAGATCGGTGATGAAGCAAGCAGAAAGGCTTTTTCTCCCGCACGAAAGCTGCCGACATCCAAGCCCCAGCAAAGAGGGCTTTAACAGGTCTCCGCTCTCACAGCAGACGCAGAAAGGCGCCTCCGCACAGACGTGCGGGGCGCCTTTCTGCGTCAGAATCTTTCGTTGGCCCATTTCGGAGCATCTGAAAAGACGGCTTTTCTTTCCGCGGAAGCCTTGCTTTGGGCCGGGGGCTTCGGTTCGAACATATTGCGGAAAACCGCGAAAGCCTCCCTGCTTTCCGACTTGTTCGCCAGCTTCGAGAGTATTTCGGCTTTTTGTTTATCGAGAGGAGAAATGCCCATCAGGCGGTAGAAATCGGTTTCCTTTTCGGCCGCGCCCTTCTGCCGGTTTTCCGCATCAAGGGCGGCCTTCCGATACTGCGTCAGCGCGGGGGAGGTCAGCACGTAGCTGCAGAAATATTGTACGTTTTGATCGTTCGGATGCTTAGCGGAAAGCTCCATGATATGCATAAAGCCTTTGCGGAAGGCGCCGCGGTCGTTCTGCAGGATCTCCGCTGCGCGGTCATTCGCCGTGTCATTTGTGCTTTGGGGCTGCTGCAGCGCCGTCTGAGCCACGCTCTTGCAGCGATGCATAAATATAGCGGCACTGCGCACCGCGTCGTGGTCTGCGGTACGGGAATTCGTTACCGAACGGGCCATTGCCCGGGCATAGGCTGCGGCGTCGATGGCAAAATTCCGGCGCTTCATTTCAAAATCGGAGAGCTTGGTCTGCTTCGATTTATAATCCGCATAGGCCTGTGCGCGTTCGGCCAGCTGCGTGTAGAGGATCTGCCGTTCCACACGATTGAGCTTGTTCTGCTTGATTTTATCCAGAGCGGCAAAGGCGTTTGCCATACGGTCGAAGGTATCGGTGGAACGCTGCCACCATTTATTGACCCCGGCAAGCGTGTTTTTCAGCGCGGAATAATCCGGGACTTTGTCCGTTTTTCCCGTGTCAAATGAAAGCTTCTTTGCGGCGGGGACAGTATACAGCCCGGAAAGATCGGCCTTCGGGCTCCTGCGCTCGGCAAGAGCGCGGGAGCGCACGGCATCCTTCCTGATACTGTCCTGCGAGTATTCGCAATAGGCGGCGGTCCTTCGCGCCAGCCCCTCGGCAAAGCTTGTCGTGTTTTTAATCCTTTCGGAACGGTATGCCTCAGCCATGGCTGTGGAGACCGTATGCAGCTGTTTCAGGCTTGTTAATACCGTGTCCCGCTCCTCCGGAGTCATTTCCTTCGGATTGTCCAGCGCCTCGGCGCGATCCCGGTTGTTTTCCATCTGATCCAGCACAGCGGAGAGGGTTTCCTGCGTATTTTCCAGCTGCTTCTTGAATAAGACGCTTTCCGTGCCGAGCCAGACATTTCTTTCTTCGTCGCCCGGGTATTTTGTTCCGTATTTTACCCGCATCGCCTTTTGTTCTCTGCGGAGATAATCGGCGTTCAGCTCGTTTAGGTACTCAAGATGATCCTTAAGGCTCATGCTTTCGTCGGTACCGACGCATCTGGCTGTGGGCAGCTCATAGAGAACGGCATCCTGATGATCATCCTTTACTGCCGAGGGATCGGTAAGGGCTTTATTGTAGCTTTGGCACAGCAGATCTGCGGTGGCGAAAACGTTGGCAAAGGTGGTATATTTTTCGTCCGCGTACTCTTTTCTGTACTTTTTCAGGTCCGAAACGGAGAGCTTTTCCCAGTCCTCGTCATTACAGATCTTGATTTTATTGTTCCGGATCCTGTACTGCAGGTCCGCAAGCCGCTTTCTGGCAGCGTCCATCTCCGGCCCGGAAACGCCGGCAGGCAGCATGGTTTTCAGATATTCGTCCGTTTTTTCGGCGGTAACGGACATGACTCGCTCGGCAAGCTCCTTGTCGATCACTTTAATATCCTCAACCGGCGACATACGCCTGTATTTCGTTCCGGATTTATAATATACTTCGCCGAAAGAGGCGTCGTTATCAATCCCCTGAACACCCGTGATCTGCAGCTTTCCTTTGATCCTTTCCACGGTATAGAACATATTGTGGCCGTGGCGGTCCTTGTTGGCGCAGAGCGTATCAACGAATTCAAGCCGGCTTAAGGACTTAAGACCGCTTCCGCTGATGCTGAGCGTATCGGGCTCTGCTTTCGGTTTTTCGGCTTTGGCGGGCTCAGCGCCGGGGGCGGAAGCTTTTGCAGGCTCTGCCTTCGGCGCATCAGCCTTTGCGGGCTCCGTTTTGGGCACGGCAAAAGCTTTGGTACGGGCGGCTCTCAGCACGTCATCATAGCTGATGCCGCTGGCACCGACCATAAAGCTGCCGTTTATGACGGTCCCGTTCAGCTTAAGTGTCATCGGCGTTGAGCGGGCGATCACGCTGCCGATCCCGAGGTATTCGGCGAAGTCGGACATGGCGTTATTCCGCCGGTTGATGTTCCCGCCTTCGCTGATCTGAGCATTGGACATGGAGATATTGGCGTCCTGGAGTGAGTGGGCATAACGCACACTTTGCAGCATGATATCCAGATATTCTCGAAACTCCGGATCTTCAAGAACGGTGGGAGTCAGGAACTCATCCGGAATATGAAATTGGCTTTTCAGTGCGGATGCCGCCCGCGCAACGGTTTTCTGCCAGTAAATCTTTTCTTCCGCAGCTCGCTTTTTTCTGGCCTCGTCTATATCAAGCGGCTTTTCATCAGCTTTCTTTTCGCTTTCCTTTGGCGCTTCGGCATAGTCGGTCAGACGGGTGAATAAGCCAGAAAGGCTCTCGTTGGAGGCATTTCTGCTGATCGTTTCATGGATGCGGTCAAATTTGGCCAGCAGCCGCCCGGGAATTTCCTTTTCGGCCTTTTCCCGGAAAATGGACGGCAGATCGGCAAAAGAGTTTTTGGTAAAGAAGCCCCGGGTAACATTTCCCGCTTCATCCTCCAGATCAAAGGCCATACGGGAGCTGAGAGCGGCGCCTACTTTCGCGGCGTCGCCGTCCAGCTCGGCATTGATATGTCTCGGAAGAACGGCTTCCGGTGCCGCTGCTTCCGGGGGCATAAGCTCACGAATATGCTCATTTATCGGCTTGGCGGGAAGTGCGGCGAGCTCTTTTGCCTTGCTCCGGAACTCTTCGGGGATGGGCAGCCCCTCTCCGGAAAGCGAGGCATACTGTGTTTCAAAAAGGGAAATGCTTTTATCCGAAAACGCGATACGGCACAGCTGGGTGAGCGTTTCATTTTCCGGATGCTTTTCCGCGAGTCCGGCAAGCTGCCGATAAACGTTCAGAAAGTTATCTTTTTCGCGCAATAAGGACACTTTTGCGTCGGGATCATCGGGACGGCGGCTTAAGGCGGAGGTAAGGCGGCGCGTGCGCTCCAGAAATGTCGCGACGCCGTACGCGGCTTCCCACTCGGTCATGGACTGAGCATAGGCTGACATTTCCTCGGCCAGATCAATCCGGCGGTTTTCAAAAGCCGAACGTTTTTCCTGTGCTTTTTTATATCCGGTATATTCCGCGGCGCGATCGGTCAGTGTGTCATAAAGTGCGAGCTTCTCAAAAGGATCCCGGTAAACATTCCCGGAAATGTATTTAAGCGCGCCGAAAGCTTCAGCCATCCGGCTGAACTCCCCGTGGTCTCCGTGCCACCATTTGCTTAGTTCTTCAAGTTTTTTCTCCAGTGCGGAATAGTTCTTTTTGGTACTTTCTGCGCTGTCGTTTTTATTGCCGGGCATATTCTGCTTCCTTTGGGTTTGAGTGAATGTGCGGTAAGTTCGTGCAGCCTTCCGCCGCTGCAGTGCCTGTACGAAACGGCGGCAGAAGGCGGTATCTGCGGTACTTCCGAGCAGAAATATCATAAGCGGAAAGGCCCCGAAAATCAAGCCGCAGGGAGGACGTAAACGGTGAAAAACGGTGAAAAAACAGTGAAAAGAAGGTGAAAATAAGGCCGAAGCAATCGGCAGTACTTGCTTGCCCGTGCCGAATATGTTATGCTGTTTTTACAATTCCACACAAAGGAGTAAAGGAAATGCCGGATTGGGAAAATTCACAGGAAAAGAAAAACCTTGAGAGAAATATTGATCTTGTATGCAAAATGTTTAATAAGACACTTTCTGCCGAGGAAAGAGCGGATCTTCTGGAAAAGCACAGACTCAGATTCGAAAAACAAAAAAATTTCAATCGAGAGAATACTCAGGTAAAAAGGAGAGAAAAAGCGGGAGAAAAGATCAAAAAGTACACGCCCGGAGGTTATGTCCCGTCAGAATTTGCAAGATTCGTTGATTATTACGGCAAACCGGAAGATACAGCTGAAGCAGATAAGGCGAATCTTGCGCTGGCGGGGCAGCTGGGACGCGATGACGAGATCGGGCAGGCGGCAAGAAATACTTTGCTTGCCCAGTATCTCAATTCCGTTTTTGATATAGATCCGGATAAGCTGGATCTTACAAAGCATCCGGAGGAAGAGGTAATAGATTATGCGATGTCCATAAAGGACAAGGGCGCGGCGCTTTGGACAGTCAAACTGGTTTTAGCTGATTCTCCCATGGAGTTTTATGAGCCGGAAGCGGTAAAGGCATTGTACCGTTATGCGGAAAATCTGGGGGGATTTGTAAAAAGCGTAGTGGAGTTTGTCGAGAGCACATCATACGTGGAATATCCCCTTGAGATACTTAGCGATGACGATAATATGACCTTTTCGCAGGCATCGGGCCAGGATGATGTTCGGCCGAAGGACAGTGATGATCCGGAAACGAAGGCCTGGAAACAGAGCCTGGTGGATACAATAAAATTTGGCTATCCATACCGGAATGAGTACAGCACAAGTTCCCTTGAAGAAAAAAAAGAGAGAATTGAAGCGTTCCGTAAGGACTATTTGAGCAAGCACGGAAAGGTCACTGTTTCAGATTTCCGGCAAAGAACGGATAAACCGCCTGCCTATATCGGCGGATATGATAAGCGTGCGGCGGCAATGAACGAGATGGCTCAAAGGCTGAAAAGCCGGCTGGAGGGCAGAACGGATGCTTATGCAAAGGCTCTTGTGAGTGCCTCCCAGGGGTGGACTGAAACGCTGGGCGGAACGGATCCGCTTGCGGAAATTCCCGGCGAAACGGAAGCGCAAAAGGAAAAGCGTACCGATGAAGCCGTGAAAAAACTTGTAAAAGCTACAGAGAGTATGGCCCGTGCTATCCATACGTACCGGAATGCGAAGGATATTGATAAAACGACGCCGGAAGAACAGGAGCTTGACCGGCTTTTGGTCGAAACCAATAAACTGGTACAAGGAATAAACGGCTCTAAGGCAGTAGACCGTTTCAAGGCAATGATTGAGTTCGCACGGATCGACAGAGCCGCGGCACAAAAAGCCGACGAACATATGGAGGCGGAAAGAGCCGAGCTCAATCGGACGCTGGAAGCATATAAGAAACGGGATAACGAGGGAAATCTGCCGCATCTCGACTGGGAAGATATCCGGGACATCGGCATAAAGATCACTTCGCTCAAGAAGAATACGCTGGACTATCTGAACAGCCTGCCGGAAACGGTTGAAAAACTGTCGGCGATCGAATTACAGGAAAAAGAGCTCAGGAAGCTGGACGGCATGCTGAAAGGGATAAACAAGGCGCTGCCCGGTTTAACGCTTGACAACGTGCTGAATGAGACTCCGTGCCTGATCGACGTGACCGGCCGGAACATTGATCTTAGTAAATCGGCTGAGCCGATGTATCTGAACGCGCCCGACGGGAACCTTGTTTCCGGTGTGTTCAGCAGCTCCCTTGAGGCAGGCAGTGCAAAGGACAAGCTGACTGCGGAAATCAATCTGCTCACCGAGCGGATGAAGGAACGCTATCCCGAACTGGAAGAGGATATCGAGCAGTATGCGGAGTTCCTGAAAGACGATATCGGCGAGGAAAAGGGGCGGATCGAAAGAAAAGACTCCGACCGTATCGAGCAGGCAAACGGGCTGGCTGATACGCAGGAAGAAACTCGCAGGCGCGAAGTGCGAACCGCCATGATGCGGGAATTTGAGGATCAGGTTTCCCTCTTAAACCGTGCAATGAGCGATACCATGTCCTTTGCCAGGCGGCGCGCCGCCGTGAGCGACGTGGCCGGGCTTTTGGGGCTGGATTCGTTTACGGAAAAGATCCTGCCGGTAAATCTGGTAAACCGCGAAAAAATCACGGAGGGCGTTTTTGCGTATACGGGAGAGGGCAGGAGCTTAAATGAGCTGACCTCTCAGCCGGAGGTTTTCAAAAAGGATATCGACGGCATGTTCACGCCGGATGCTCTGCGGCAGATGGCGGATATTGGCGCGATGAATTATCTCTGCGGCATCGGCATCCGCGGCGCTGACGGTCTTCGCTATACCACCGATGAAAACGGTCTGATAAACGGAGTGAGCAGCAGCGGGAACGATCTTGCCTTCTGCAGCGGCACAGTTATGAATAACCCGAAAGACACGCTGAGAGTGATTTCCCGGGATATGGCGCAGAAGATCGAAGCACTTTCGGAAAATACGCTTAAAACGGTAATCCTTTCGCAGGGCGGTTCGGAAAAGCAGGCCGAAGAAGCCGCACAGAGACTAGGCAGGCTCCAGGCACTCATCAGCCATAATGATCTGGAGATTCTGGACGATGCGGGCTTTGCTCAGAAGAAGCTGAGTGATTTTCTTCCGCAGAGCGATAAGAATGCTCAGTACTATGATAATCTTTCTTCGACCCTGTTCGGACAGGTGATAAAATCCGTCGGCTACCGGATGACCGGCAATGTCCAGCTTAATTATCAGACGCTGAAGGAGCAGATAAACGCTCAGGAAGAGATAAAAATAATTCCGCCGGAGAAGGAAGACCGCGCAAAGGTATTCAATATTCTGGATCAGTTTGATAAGAATTCGGCACGACAGGATATCGAGCCGGCAGGGGATCTGCTCACGCAGATGGATAATGCCCAGCGAGGCGTATTCTTCGGCTCCGATAAGTTTGAAAACGTAATCAAGACGCTTCAAACGATCAAAAAGGCCAGCGAGATGATCGCAGGCGATGACCGTCTGGCCAATAAAAGATCGTATGAGGTACTGGAAACCGGCTACGAAAAGCTTCGGGAAGCCTGCAAGGCATATCTGGATTACAAAAAAGAGCAGGGCAAGCTGGAAGCCGGCGGAAAGACCGGCCGAAGGATAGATGCGGTAAAGGCTGTTCAGGAGTTCTGCTTCAATAAGCAGAAGGCTTTAAAAGAAGCTCTGCATCCGGAGCCGGTTCATGAAAAACGGGCCGAAGCGGAAAAAATGCTGGCGGACCTGTTTGACCAGAAACCTACGAGGGTGGGTGAAGAATTCCGCAAAATCAAAGAATCTGCATTGAATGCCGAGAAGCTTTCCATAACCCATACCCGGGCAGCTGCCGGTGTGCATATCCTGCAGAATTATATGGCAGAGCGTGGGAAAACGCCGGCAGAGTGCGGCCTTACCGAACAGGACATGAAGGATATGCGCCTGATCCAGCGTATGGGCAAGCAGGCCAAGCTCGGCTCCGAAAAGAAGGTAAAGGATTTTCTCAAAGAAACAAAGAAACTGCAGCAGCCGCTCAAAGAGGCACCTGCCCTGAACGGAAAGATCTGATGCGGGCCTTCCTCTGACAAAATAAGAAACAACAAAAGTGCGCCGGACTTCGATTTCGAAGCCCGGCGCACGGCCGTTAAGGGCAGATTTGAGCAGGAAAAAAACCGAAGACGGTACGGGTTAAACGGGATTTATGACCGGCTGCGTATTGTTCTCAAGCACCTTGTTTTCAGCTTTTTGCTTCAGTAAATCAAAGTTTTGCTTCTTGAGTATATCAGCCATAAGCCCCTTCTTTTCAGCAAATTGGGCTTTGATGAGATTCTGGTAAGCCTTAATCCCCTTCTCGTTCTTCTGTTCCGTTGTTTCCTCTAATTTGACCTGGTTGGGAACGTACGGCTGGTTTTTCTCTTGTGCCGCTTTTTTCAAGTCATTTTCCTTTTTGATCTTTTCAGCCCACTTGTTCTTCTCTTCCGTCAGGACCTTCTCGGTTTTTTCTTTCCACACCTTGCAGATCGCATGCTTTTCTTTGTTTTCGGCGAATACCTTGTCGAGATAGCTGGGGTCGTTGGACTTATTCGCAATATTAAGCGTTTTATGGTGAGCGGCTATCTTGTCGAGCGTTTTTTGCGAAGGCATGAAAATATCGATCGCTGAAGTATTCGCTATAGCATTAGGTTTCAGGAAACATTCAAAAGCAGCGTTTTGCTTGAGCTTTTTCACGCCTTCGCCGTAAACCTTCGCATAATCCTTCTCAGTATTCTTGTTCAGGGGGTCAAGCTTGCTTATTTCAATCTCCTCTTTGAGTGATTTGATCCTCAGGGAAACTCGATTGTTATACTGCATTACCGGGTTGATGAAACCAGTCCTGCTGACTGCGCGAGTCGCTTCATTGAAATCATCGGCAATTCCTTCCTCCAGTCCCGTGAACTTTCCGATGGCGTCGATTTTTTCATCTGCGAAATCAATGAGAGCCTTGGCAAAACCCAGACGGTAATATCGCTGAGTGCCATTTTCCCTGCTCTTCTGGAACAAATCGCCTTCACGTTTCTTTTTGTAGGTATCAGCAGCTTTTTTGATCTTTTCAAGGGCCGCTTTACGCTCGGCATGGGTCCCTCCGGCCCGGAATGCATTTACTGCCTGAGAATTCTTTACAGCCGGATCCGGTTTTTTCCCGAGAGCGACCTCGAGCGCAGTGATCATGGCGGTAAAAGCCGATGAATCGCTCGAATAGGTTCTGCAGTTGTCTTTGGCGTTAAGCTTATCCTGAAGGAAGCTCTCGCATTCTGCACGCAGGGATTCCGAGAGATTCGTTTTTCTCTCCAGATCTGCCACGTCAAGGATCATGAGTGTAGGATCCGTTTTACTCTTCGCATCCTTAAAGCCCATTTTATCACAGGCAAGGTTTACGGTTTCCGCCAGATCCTCAAATTGATCCTGGATCTCCTGAGCCTGATACAGCATGCCTACAATATGGTCATGGTTTCCGAGCTCAACATTGTATCGATTAGAAAGATCTTCCTCAACGGCAGGATTAAATTTCTTGGTGAAATCCGAAGCAGCGTTCATGCCGCTGCCGAAAGCATTAAGGAGCGTTTCCTGGGCATTTAAGTGCGCATCTTTTTTATCGGCAAGAGCAGTACTTATCTTTGTCACGGATTTTGCGAGCTCATCACGTTTTTTCGCCGATTTAATGGAGTCAGCTGTATATGTTTTCACATTTTCCTTAGCTTCGCTGAGTTCTTTCCTGCATGCGGCAATTTCACTGTCTGGTCCGTAAATTTTCGGGAATTTACTCTCTTTCGGAACGGCTTTCAGCTGTTCGATCTCGTCAAGAGTTGCTTTATGCCTGCGGCTTGCCTCCTCTTCGACCCGCGCCTGTGCCGCTTCGGGATCATGCTCCTTCTCCAGCGCTTTAACTTCCTGTTCGCACTGCGCCTCATACTGGGACAGAAGATCATGATATTCGTCCTTCAGCTGCGCTTTATCCAGATCATGCTTCAATGTCAGCTTCGAGATGGTATCCTGATACGTTTTTTCCGTAGGCTTGCGGGTGTCATTATAAGCCTTTTCATCCTGCTGATAAGCGGCCTTGTCCTTTTCATAGGTGTCGGTCACCTGCTTGAATGCCTCGCTGTCCTTCAGGAATGCGTCCTCAAGCTTTGCGCTGTCCTGTTCAAGCCGATTTTTCAGGGAGGCCTTGATGCTTGATTCAAAGTCTTTGATATTCGTTTCAGCCTGTGTTATTTCAGGGGTGCGATTCTTGAGTTCTCCCTTGAAAAACAGATCAAGGTTTGTTTTTATGGCGGAATAATCATCGGCCATCATCTTGGCCAGTTTTTCGGCAGCATCAAACTTGGTTTGAGCATGATGCAGATTAGAGGTTGTAATACTGTAATTCTGCCATTTATTTCCGCCGTCCTTCATAAACGCCATTAAAGCCTCATCCCTGGATATAGGGGCTTTGCCTTTGGCTTTGAGGTATGGCGCAAGCAATTTTTCGGTGCTGCCGTGTATTTTTTTGAGTTCTGCGGAAGCTTTGGAGCCTTCGGTATTTAAATTTGTGAGAAGTGTCTTCACCTGAGTTTCATGCGAACCAAGAACACCCTGTAAAGCCGACATGAACTTTTCAGTCGAATCAGCCTTGTTCAGGGTCTCTATATTGTTTTTCGTCAGGTCTTTGTACGTTTCGCCCAGGCTGTTCAGGATATCTATGCTCTTGTTCCGGACGTCATTTACGTTCGCTTTGCCGTCTTTCAGCTTTATGGCCTCAAGGACCAGCTGGTGCTGAACATCACCAAACGAGAAAATCTTTTCATTGATCTGTTCGATTCTCGTTTCGGTCGCTATGAAGGCCTTCGAGAAGTTCGCATTTGACAGTTGGTCGTTGTCCGGCCTGATATTGTCCTTTGCTTCAACGCTGGAGAATACAGAAGTCTTTAAAGCGTATGTGAACTGGTCATAATAAGTCTGGAGATTGTTGGCATCATCCCGCGCATCCAGAAGCTCTTGCCGCTTCTCGATGAATTCCTTCTGGCGCGCTGCATCCGAGTCGGAAAGAAGAGCCGCCGCCGGGATATTCTCTTCGATGGACCATGTGGGCGGAACCTGCAGCTGTGCTTTCAGATCTTTTGATTTTTCCCTGTAAACGACTGCTTTTTCTTCAAATTTTCCGGATTCTTCATCAAAAGCCTTTTGCTTCTTTTCAAACGCTTTTTTCTTTTCTTCAAAGGCCTTGTCCGACGCTGAAGTGTTCTTTTTCAGAGCATCCTCGGCGGCTTTCGTTTGCTGCTCATATTCTTTATCCGCAGCCGCCACCTTTTCATTATACTCTTTTTCTGCCTTAGCCTGGTTGGCTTCCAGCGCTCCTGTGACCTTAAACTTTTCCTGGGCCAGGGCTTTCAGCGCTGCGTTTTCGGCATCCCCCTTAAGTTTTTCAAGCTTAACGGCATACTCCTTCTCTGCGGCTTCTTTTAATATGCCTTTGACTGTGACGAGTGCGCGATCCTCTAAATACTTCAGATCTTTCTGTAATTTTTCGACTTCATCACTCCAAGTCTTCACGGCTCTGGCATCGGAATCCGCTTCCTTTACCGCATCGTCAAACTTCGGTTTTATTGTGTCAAATTCTTTCTGCTGGGATGCATAAGCCTTTTGGGTATCGTTGACCTTCTTTTCGGCTTTCTCGAGAGCGGATTTGTTCTCTCCGATCACCTTCAGGGCCTTTTCTTCAGCCTCGAGTTTGCGCCCCTTATAGCCCGCTGCCTGTACGTAAAGCTCCTTAAGGGGCTCAATGTCGTCTGCGGCGGCTTTTTCGTATTTCTCGAAATTGAAATCGCGGTATTCCTTGATGGCTTTCGGCTTTGCGAATTCGTCAAGACTCTTTCTTTTTTGCTTGGCATTTGCAAAAGCGTCTTTGATTTCGCTCAGTTCTCCGAGCTGAGCGATGCCTTCCAGACTGGAATTTAAGCCGGTCAGCATCTGCAGATACTCGATTTCCTCACTGCCTTTCTCATACTTTATGCGTTCTGCAAAGAATCTCTCGCTTCCGCCCGATTCTTTGATGAAGTTTACGCGGCGGTTAACATAAGTGCGGAGCTTTCTCCAGATCTCTTCTTTTTGATCCACGAAAATATGATTGCTGTTGAGCATCATAAGGCCCTTCAAAATCTGGGACTTTTCGAACTTGATATCGATAAATTCACCTTCGTAGACCGTTTCGGCAAGATGCGGCAGATTTTTCTTTTGAGGATCGGGATTCATCGGATGCAGGAAATCCTCAATGGCCTTATCATAGTAGATTCCGTCTTTGTTCTTGTGTACCTCATCCCTGCGTTTTTGTGACGCGGAGGCGATATTGTCAAAAGAACCCAGGAAATCCTTTTTGGCCGCTTCAACTTCCTTGGCATCAAAGAAGCGTTCGGCAAGCTTGGTGAATTTGCCTTTCGCTTCGCCGACATCATATAAATCCTGCAGCTCGTAGGGGAATCGCTCATTTTCGATCTTGGCTTCCGCCACGATTACCACTTGTTCCCCCACCAGCATCTGCAGGTCACGTAATTCCCGATCGGTAAGGGGGGCGGTGTCAGCAGCCCTTTTCTTGCCGTATTCCTGCAAGGCAGCATTGGCTGTGTCCAAATCATCATCTCGATGCAGCGCCGGATCCTCATCTGCAAACAGGAGCGGTTCGCCGCCCAGAAGCGGCTGCCCCTTTCTTTCTCTTTGTGCGTTTAACGCCTCTAACTTTTCATCGGTGTACGGGCAGTATTCCGGTTTGCCCCATTTTCTTCTGTTTTGATTGATATCGCCCAGATCACTTGCGGCAAGGGAATACAGCACGGCAAACTCTTTTGCCGCCCTCTTGTCCTTAATGCATACTTCGGCGATCGCATTGATTTCGTGAATATTCTGGGGCTGATAGAGATTATACTGCGGAATCGCGGACATATCCTGGATGTCCTTGACGTTAAGCTTAACGCCCTCTAATGCTTTGAGCTTGACGTAGACTTGTTTTCTTACTTCATCTGTCGCAAGTCCATCCGCTGAAAAGCTCTTTGATTCTAAGAGCCTAAGCATCCTTGTTAATCTGCGAAGGGCTTTTTCACTCCCTAATTTGCAAAGCAATTCCCGTTGTGCTTCAGAGTGTTTTGGCATGTTCTCATTCCCTTTCCTGTCTGATATAGTATTCTTTTCGCAGTATTGCCGGGATCTCCCGTGCGGGACGGGTACGGAGCCTGCCGGATACCGAGCATACTTCTGATGTGTACCATTATATATAGATCCGGACAAAACGCAATAACGAAGTGCTTACTTTTCGTAAACGACACAAAATGTTCAGAAAGTCGAAGGATAAAGAGTCGGCGAAGCTGCGGAAAGGGCGGTCAAAAGCAGACGAAAAGGCGCTCCCCGGGCGTTTCGGGGGCGGTGTTCACAGAAAAATCAGAAAAGTAAGTGCCTACTCAGGATATTAACCCTTTACAAACGGTGCAAACCGTGCTAACATTACCGGCAAAAGAATGCTTCGGGAAAGCAGTATCCCGGGACTATTTTTAATCGCATAGGCGGAGGATGAATTACACTATGAAACTGAATGTTAAGAAGATCGGTAAGGCACTGTCCGGCGCCGCTATGGCACTTGCTATGTTCCCCATGAATGTTATGGCGTCCACAACGTCCGCAGCGTCCGAAGAAGGCGGCAGCGGCATTCCTACGACCGGTTTTACCGGCGTTGTGGCCCCCATTATTGAGCTTTTGGATCAGATCCTGTGGCCGCTTATTTCTGTAGTCGGCGCGGTCGGCGCACTGTACTGCGTCGTGCTGGGTGTTAAGTTTGCCAAGGCCGAAGAGCCTCAGGAACGCGAGAAGGCAAAGTCTCATCTGAAGAATGCCATCATCGGCTTTATCCTGATCTTCGTCCTGATGGTGGTGCTTAAGCTTCTGATGCCTGCCATGGTCAGATGGGTGAGCAAGTATCCGGCTGCCGCCTGATAATATCTCAGAACTATAGGTTTTACTGGGCCTTTGCGGCGTTTTTCGGTGCAAAGGCTTTAGTGTTCTTTAAACAGATTTCTGTTTTTCGGAAAATTGCTTTCCGGCGAAGAAGTAAGGGTTGTCATGAAGAAGATAATAGAATGGATCAAAAGCGCAGGATCCTCTGTGGTCTTGTTATATTTTATGATCTTCGTGATTGGTTCCGGTCTGTTCGGCTTTGTTTTTCGAAGCCTGATCGACAGTCTTGGCTCGATCGTGAGGGGAGAAGGGCTTGTTTGGGACTTTTCCCTGATTACGAAAGGTTCGACCTGGGTCATGGGTTTTATTGCCATGGCTTTGCTTGTTGTACTTCTTTTCGCCGGAAAGGGTTTTTTCCGCAGGGATTTCGGACAGGGCATATTCCGGAATTCCAAGGGCGGGGACGTGGAGAGCGTGCTGGAAAACAGCCGCTTCATGTCGGACAAGGAACGCAACAAGTTCTTCCCCGCGTCGATCTATGACGAATTGGCCAAGTCGAAAAAGGACGGTGCGCCGGTACGGGCGGTCCTTAACAAAAAGGGGCAGTTGGAGATCAACTTCATGCCCGGCGCGCACGCGCTGGTCATCGGTTCCACCGGTTCCGGTAAAACGACTACATTCATCAATCCCATGATCCAGCTGATTGCGGCGACGAACTGCGGCTCCAGCATGATCATGACGGACCCGAAGGGCGAGCTTTTCGACCTGCACTCCAAGTTCCTGAACGAACGCGGCTACGAGGTTCTGGTGCTTGATCTCCGTGATACCTATTCCTCCTCGCGTTGGAATCCGCTGGATCCGATCTGGGATATGTTCCAGGAGTATCAGCACAAGGGCGATCATATCGTTGCGCACCGGGACAGCATGGCGGATTACCCGGACCTTGTCCGTATGGACGGAGATCTTGAGCCGGAGGAATACTGGTGTGAGTGGGAAGGCAGGGCGTATGCCGATTTGGTCCACTGCCAGGACGACATTACTGTTGCCAAGCAGAAAATCTATGACGAGATGTATGAGGACTTAAACGACCTCATTTCCGGTATTTGCCCGATCACGAACGAAAAGGATCCGCTCTGGGAAAAGGGCGCGCGGTCTATCGTTCTTGCGACCTGTCTGGCCATGCTGGAGGACAGCACCGATTCGCAGCTTGGCATGACCAAGGAGAAATTCAATTTCTTCAACCTGAATAAGATCCTGACCAACAGTGACAATAACTATGAGGCGTTAAAGAAGTATTTTGAGGGCCGCAGTCCGCTTTCGCAGGCTGTGACGCTGTCCCGCCAGGTGCTGGCGGCGGCGGATCAGACGCTTTCGAGCTATATGTCCATCACCTTTGATAAAATGACGCTGTTCAACGACCGCGGTATCTGCGGCCTGACCAGCGCCACCGACATTCACGCCGCACAGTTCGCGGACCGCCCGACGGCCCTGTTCTTAAAGATCCCCGATGAAAAGGATACGCGCCACGGACTGGCGTCTCTGTTCGTTCTGAGTATGTACAAGGCCCTGATCAAGGTGGCCAGCGCCCGGGAAGACCTTTCCCTGCCGCGCAACGTTTACTTCATCATGGATGAGTTCGGCAATATGCCGAAGATCGAAAAGTTCGACAAAATGATCACCGTAGGCCGAAGCCGCAAGATCTGGTTCAACATGGTCGTGCAGAGCTATGCCCAGCTGAACAATATTTACGGCGAAAGCGTGGCCGACGTGGTCAAGTCCAACTGTGCCATGAAGATGTTCATCGGTTCCAACGATATCGGTACCTGCAAGGAGTTCTCCGAGCTCTGCGGCAACAAGACCGTGCGTACCGTAAGTACCTCCTCCAGCACCGGCTCGAAGGAGGGCGACGTCAACGTTTCCAATTCTCTGCAGACGCGTCCGCTGATCTATCCTTCTGAGCTGCAGAAGCTGAACAATAAGGTTTCCACGGGCAATGCGATTATTGTGTCTTTCGGCAACTTCCCGCTTAAGACCAAGTATACGCCTTCGTATAAGTGTCCGTTCTATAAGCTGGGCCGCATGGATATGACCACTTTCCGCTCTCACGTCTTTAAGGCGGAGGAAGTGGCGTATGATATCCTTGAGCGCAACCGTCTGATCCTGGGGGAGGAATAAGATGAAAAGACGCACTTTCCTTCCCGCGATTTTATTATTGATAACGATCCTCATCGGCGCCGTGCCGGGTATTTTCGCACGGGCCGAAAACTATATTCCGGGGCAGGACGATCTGGAGACCCGGGTGCGCCTGA
Organism: Lachnospiraceae bacterium; assembly: GCA_045616945.1. Lineage (GTDB taxonomy): Bacteria > Bacillota > Clostridia > Lachnospirales > Lachnospiraceae > UBA6987. Next base: position 19,641 of record JAZLHR010000064.1, read on the forward strand.
GCAGCATCGAGGTTTACGACAAAGAGACGGACCGATTCATCTTCGAAGTCGGCAGCGCCAAGGTCACCATGAACGTCCCTACGGGCATTGTGACCAAGGACGCGGTACAGGTGAGTATCCCCGCCGGACTGACTGCGAAGCTGTATAAGGATGGCAATCAGCTTATCCGGCCGGATTTCTCAAATATTGCCGAACCCGGCGGGTATATTCTGCTGCTGGGCAACGGCGGGGAGGTCTCGCTGGACTTTACGATCGTCGGAACCTACAGCGGCAGCATAGGCCAGTACAATATGCCAGCCGGTTTTTCGGTGATCGAGGCCAAGCTGAACGGAAAGCCTTTTTCCACGGCGGAGACCGTGGTCGATATGAGGCAGGAAGGAAAGTATACGATTGACTACGGCTGTTCGTATATCGGCAAGACCTATCGCCTGGAGGTGGAGGCGGATTACACCGCTCCGGTACTGACTTTTAACGGCCTGGAAAACAATTACGCGGAGGGCCCGGTGGAAATAATCTGCGCGGAGCCCGGCTGCACGGTCACGCTGACGCAGGACGGGAAGGAGATCGCGTTCCGTTCTCCGCTGACAAGTGCGGGGAATTATTCGGTAACCGTCAAGGACCCTGCCGGCAATTCCAATATATATCTTTTTACGATCGGGCTGTATTTTACACTGAACCATTTTACGGTGTTTCTGATTCTTGCCGCCATGATCCTGGCATTGGCGGTCTATATGTGGATTTCCCGCAAACGCCTGAGAATACGTTGAATCGGGAGGAATGAGTTTTGTTTGACTGGATAGGGGACCTGTTTGACGGGTTGATGGGTATTATTACGGACGCGATTTCATCCGCGCTCGGAAACTTTATCGGCAAGCTGTGTTATTACGTTGTATCCGCGGGCCTCAAGATCGTTGAGGTCGTATACCGGTTTTTCGGGGTGTTTTCCGGCGGAACGACCGTAAAATATCAGGAATCGGATAAATTTCTGGTAGATGTTTTTTTCGGCAACAGCAGGATCAATCAGGTCTACTGGGGCATGGCGCTGATCGGCTTTGTCATTATTATTGCGGTTACGATCGTGGCCGTGATAAAAAAGAGCTTTGATTCCGACGGCAAGGAACAGCGCTCGCTCGGGACCATCCTGATGGATGCAGGGCGAAGCGGCCTTACCATTCTGCTCATTTCCTTTGCGATGACGGCGGTCCTCAATCTGACCAACGTGCTGATCGGCCGCATAACCTATCTTTTCAATAATGCCGGCAGTCTTGACACACCGCTTTATATGGAGTTTTCGGACGAGCAATTCGCCGCGATGGCCCGAATATACAATACCGTAGGAAATTATTCGCTGAACGGCTCTTATAACAGCCGCTATAATTTGAACAGCTGCTACAACGAGATCCGGGAGGATCTGTACATGCTGCAGGAGGATATGGTCTTCGACTTCAGCTACGATACCTCGGAGGGGGAGACCTGGCAGTCCATGCTGGCCAAGCTGGACCGGGCGGGAGACCCAAGTGTCGAGCACAGTCTGGAGATCTATGATTCCAGCTCGGCTGTGATCCTGGAAATGATGGAGGTCATGCGCACCAACAAGAGCTTTTATCCGGTGCAGAGCGTGACCAACTCGACCTGGGGAGGGCAGGACGGAGACGTATCCATTGACCGCATCCTGTTCCTGATGGGAACCCTGAGCGCAGCTCGGAACAGCCGTTTCAACAAGGACGCGCAGATCACGGACGGCCTCAGAGGCGCTTATTACCGCGGAGAAAAGAATATTTACAGCTTTGATCAGGTGACGAGTGATTTCAATACCGGCCTCGTGGGCATTCAGTATGTAACGATCGTGCTTGCGGGATGGTTTACTTTAAAGAGCCTCTTCCTGTGCATCATGAACTGCATCGCCCGTATTTTCAATCTGCTGGGGCTGTATATCATTGCTCCCCCCATCGCCGGCCTCAAGGCGCTGGACGGCGGCGCGATGTTCAAGCAGTGGGTGCAGGCCGCTACAATCCAGATGTTCAATATTTTCGGGGCCATCATACCGATGCGCCTCGTAATCCTCTTTATCCCGATCATTTTAAGCGGAGATCTGGTATTCTTCTCCAGCGTCACGCTGAATATAATGGCGAAGGTTGTCATGATCGTGGCCGGTCTGGAAGCCGCCGAAAAATTCGGGGAGGTCATTACCGGTATTCTGGCGGGCGCAAGCGGTATGGCAGCGATGAAGGCCGGCGATATGTCCAATATGGCTTCCGGTGCGGCGAGCGCCTTAAAGGGCGGCGCTGCGGCCGCCTTGGGCGGCGCTGCGAAAGTCGGCAAAGGCATGTGGAATCACTCCACGCTGGGCGCCGGTGTAAACAAGGGCGTGAAGGCCGCCGGCAAGGCAATCAAGGGCAGTACCCTCGGGAAGTTTGCCGGTGTAGCCGCGAAAAACGGCCTTTTAGGTGCGGTAATTCCTTTCGGCGGAAAGGGAACCTCTGCCTGGAGCAAGTTTAAGAAAGAAGAGGCGAAGAAAGAAAAAGAAGCCGCTGAAAAGAAAGATCTTGACAAGCGCAGGGAGCGTGTGGCTTTGGCCAAGCTGGAACGGGATGAGAAGAAGCTCGGTCTGGCTCCCCGAAAGCTTGCCAGCAGCGGAGATAATTTCCAGAAGCTAAGCAGCTCGTCATCGGATACTGAACAGCAGGACCCAAACAGTAACCCTCCGCAGGGAGGGGACGGCGGTCCGATAAGCGAGCAAAAGCTGAACCAGCCGGCGGATCAGCAGGACCCAAACGATAACCCTCCGCAGGGAGGGGACGGCGGTCCGATAAGCGAGCAAAAGCTGAACCAGCCGGCGGATCAGCAGGATCCGAACGATAATCCTCCGCAGGGAGGGGACGGCGGTCCGATAAGCGAACAAAAGCTGAACCAGCCGGTGGATCAGCAGGATCCAAACGGTAACCCCCCGCAGGGGGGACCTAATCCGCCGGGCGGGCAGAAGCTGAATCAGTCGGTCCAGGCGGGCGGCGAAGGAAGCGAAGCGTTAAACAGTGTCCGGAACTTTAATCAGAGAAACCCTTACGCAAGAAGAGGCGGCGTATATAAGAAGGCCTCGTCCTCTTCAAATCCGGAAAAGCTGAACAAATAACACGGAAGCATGCGGAAAAGGAACATAACAGAGGAAAGGAAGCAGGAGTCAGGATATGCGTCTGATACCAGGCAAGACAAAAGTTCAGATAGAGCTCTTCAAGGGAATAACCCTGGCGGACGTTGTCATCGGCATTGTCTCTGCGGCCGTTCTCGTGTTTGTGATGCTCTCCGATATCGCCGGAAAGGGTTACTGGGCGATCGGTTTTGCGCTGATTGCGGTCTTTCTTCTGGTGCGGATCGACGAACCGAATTACGTTTATTTGCTGCGGGTGTTCCGTCATCTTGCCTATAGGCACAGGTTTACCCGTAAGGAGAGCGATGAGGAACTTCTGGCACGGAACCCGGAGTACGTCCCGGAGCAGGCTGAAGATGCGGAGCCGGCAGATTCCGAAGCGTTCCCGGATGAGCCGGACCCTTATGCGGACGAAACGGAAGCGGAGCGGAAAAAGCGTCTGAAGGCCGAGCGGAAAAGAGACGACAGGATCCTTAAGGATAAAACGGTCAGCAAAGAAGAAAAGGATGCGATCTGGCTGAAGCGCGCGCAGCAGAGTGCTGCGAAAAAGCAGAGCAAAGTAAAAAAGGGCGCATCGAAAAAGGGCTGTGATATGTCCGAAATCATCGGCTTTACCCGTATTGCGGACAGTACGATCGAGTACGGCGGAGAGTATTTCGGCGCCGTGATCGAGATCCCTCCGGTGGAGTTCCGTTTCTTTTCGGCTTATCGTCGGGCCAATTCCATTGAAAATTCGTTGGGGCGCGTGCTGCGTTCCATTCCGGCGGATCTTTCCGCGAATATCGTTAAGCTGGAACGGCCTATTCTCTTTGAGGGACAGCTTGACAAAGAGCACGATCGCATGGACGCGCTGCGAAGCGCCTACGAAAGCGGTGTGCTGCGCGAGGAGGAATTTAAGGCCCGTGCGGATGTGCTGCTCTCACGCTACGACGAGGAATGGCAGCTCTGCAATGACAATAAAGTCATTGAATCCTTCTACTATCTGGTCCTTTACAACAGCGACAGGACCCAGCTGAATATCGCGGTCAATCAGGCGGTTCAGACGCTGGCTCAGGGCGAAATGAAAGCCCGGCGTTTGGACACGAAGGAGTTGGCTGTTTTTCTGAAATATTCTAACAGCATCGACTTTGACGAGCATGAGGCAGACTATATCCTCCCCGAGGATCTGACAAAGTGGGCCCAGCCGAGCGATATTAATTTCCAGAGTAAGACCACGGTGGTGAACGGTATCGTTTCGCATAACCTCCGCGTGATTGCCTATCCCTCGGAGGTGGACGACGCCTGGCTGGCTTCGCTGATGACGATCCCGGCCACCAAGGTCGTTCTCAAATGCAAGCCGATGGAGCGGGGCAAGGCCCTGCGGAGCATCGACCGTTCCCTGCAGGAGCTGCGCGGTCAGTATATGGCCACAGGCATCGATTCCAAGCGTATGGAGATCAGTGAGCATATCGAAACGCTGAATACGCTGCTGGCCATGCTGCAGGGCGAAAATGAAGTGCTGCTGGAAGTCAATATCTTTATCACGGCCTATGATGCTATGCTGACTCATGACCAGCTCAACCCGGATCTGGCGAGTGAGCTTTCCGCGGTACGCAACCTGAAGCGGACCGTGCGCCGTCATTTCCAGGAACACGGTCTCCGGCTGAACGGCCTGGATTTCGATCAGGTGAACGGATTCATCGGCGCGCAGATCAATGCCTGGGACCCTTACGAAAAAACGGGCCGCGGCATTCCGAGCAATACGGTGGCTGCCTGCTATCCCTGGATCTTCGCCACGATCTGCGACCGCAGCGGCATCAAGCTGGGCGAGGCAGGGGGCGTTCCGGTATTCATTGATTTCTTCCGGCGCGACAGCGAACGCGTAAACTCCAATATGGTCATCGTCGGCAAGTCCGGTTCCGGTAAATCCTACGCAACCAAATCGCTGCTGGCCAATCTGGCGGCGGACGATGCCAAGATCTTTATTCTGGACCCCGAAAATGAATATACCGAGCTGGCCGCAAACCTGCACGGCAAGTTCATCAATGTCGGAAATGCCCAGCAGGGCCGCATGAATCCCTTCCACATCATCACGGCGCTGGACGATGACGAAGAAGGCGGGGCGACCGGCAGCTATGCGACGCATCTGCAGTTCCTGGAGGAATTCTTCCGCCAGATCCTGCCGGAATGCGACAAGGAATCACTGGAATATCTTAATTCCATCATCGACCGGGTGTATCTGAACAAGAATATTTCGGATGGCACCAATTTAAGCGCACTTTCGCCGGAGGATTATCCGACCTTTGACGATCTTTACGACGCGATCCTCACGGAATTCCAGTCGACCGACAATGAATACATCCACAGTATGCTGCGTACGCTGATCAACTATATCGGCAAGTTTTCCGCCGGCGGCCGAAACGCCAACATCTGGAACGGGCCGAGTACGATCACGACGGAGGAGAACTTCACGGTATTCAACTTCCAGAGCCTGCTGGCGAACCGCAACGGCGCGATCGCCAATGCGCAGATGCTGCTGGTGCTTAAGTATATCGACAACGAGATCATTAAAAACCGCGACTACAATACGCGCAACCATGCTTCCCGGAAGATCGTGGTGGTCATCGATGAGGCCCACGTTTTCATCGACACCAAGTATCCGGCAGCGCTGGATTTCATGTTCCAGCTGGCAAAACGTATCCGTAAGTATAACGGTATGCAGATCGTTATTACGCAGAATATCAAGGACTTTGTGGGCAGCGAGGAGCTTGCACGAAAGTCCGCCGCTATCATCAATGCCTGCCAGTACAGTTTTATTTTCGCGCTGGCGCCGAATGATATGGATGATCTGTGTAAGCTGTATGAAAAATCAGGCGGCATCAATGAGAGCGAGCAGGAGGAGATCGTTTCTGCTCCGCGGGGACAGGCCTTTACCATCCTGTCACCGCAGAGCCGTTCCTCATTCCGCGTAGCCGTGCCGCAGTCCGTGATCCGTATGTTTGAGGATCGCGACTATCAAAATGCGCATTTTTCCGGCGAAGGCGGCGAGGCTGCCTGGAAGGAACTGATCGGCGAAAGCCGGGCGATCCATGAAGAAGCCAGGAATGCGCAGAAGAAGCTGCTTTTGACGCAGGAGGGTGCCTTCTCCGAACAGTCTCAGCGCCGCAAGGTCAGTTTCCTGGAAATGGATGCGGCGGAATTTGAGCGGGAGCTGCGGGAAGAGGAACAGAAGACCGCCGCGGCGCAGAAATCTTCCGTGACATTTACCGAAGAGGATTCCGAAACGGTACTCATGACCGGCGAAGAAACGCCTGCCGCGGCAGCGTCCTTACAGCCGGCCGCATCGGTCAGGCCTGTTTACGCGGCGGCGCCGCCGCAGGAGGACCTTACCGCCAGTATCCTGATGGACAAGCTCAGCCAGTTCTCCTTTGAGGCCATGCGTGAAGAGGTACGCCGTTCCGTGCAGCGTGAGCTTGAGGAAAAGCTCGGCGGAATCCAGCAGACGGCTCCGGTCTACGCCGGAACAGACGGTGCCGCAGAGCTTTCGGAGGAGAGTGAAAGTGCGGCTGAGGGCGCATTCAGTCCGGAAGGTCTTCTGTCCGATATCGCCGATGAAACGCCGGAGAGCACTGAGGAGAGCGATGACTCTGACCTCGGTTCGTTCGATTTCTACAGGTTTTTTGCCGGGAACGAAGGAGGAGAAACGGAGAATACGGAAGAGAGCGAAGGCTCCGGTCTCGGCGCGTTCGATTTCTCCGGGCTTTTTGCCGGAGACGAAGGAGAAAAAGCGGAGAATACGGAAGAAAGAGAAGATTCCGGCCTCGGCGCGTTCGATCTGTCTGCGCTGCTTGAGTCTCTCGGGGAGAGCGATGAGCAGGATGAGGAGGAAAGCAGCTCCGGTACTGCGATCGGCAGCATCTTTAATGAGGATGCCATGCGTATGCTTGCCGAGGAAAGGGCTGAGGCAGATAAAGACACGGAAGAGGCAGATGGAGACGCGGAAGATGATTTTGATCTTGTTTCCATGCTGATGGAACAGGCAACGAGCTCTGCGGAATTCACGGCCTTTGAACTGATGAAGGAGTACGGAGAAAACAAGATGGAGATCAACCTGACAGATCTGATCAAATACAATCAGAGCAAAAAAGTGGGCTGATCGGAAAGGAACGGTATGACGATAAAACTGATCAATAGAGGAAATGAAGGAGAACTGCTGTTGGAGGGGCGTCTGGATACGACGACTTCGGAGGATGCCTATGAGATCTTTCAGCAGACAGCACAGAAATTCGATACGCTGGTCCTGAATTTCAATAAACTGGAATACGTTTCTTCGGCCGGTCTGCGGTCGCTTAAGCGTCTGTACATCATCATGCAGCAGAAAGGCGGCCAGCTGATTCTGCGCAGCGTCAGCCCTTACGTGATGGAAATTCTGGAAATGACGGGTTTTTCCGCACTGTTCAAGATCGAGTAAGCTTCGCATCGGAGGGATGCTATGTCCAAAAAGAAGAAACTGATCATAGGCGTGGCGGCGCTGGTGGTTTTAGGGGGGCTGCTGGTCCTTCTGCTGCTCCAGAATCGTTACGTAAAGCTGAGCGAAGACGGCGACCCGATGGAGTGCGCTTACCGGGTTACAGGCAAGACGCTTAAGCTCCGTATCCGGGGAGAATTCCCGGAGGGCTATGAGTGGAAAGCTCTTACTGACGAAAGCTGCGAAGCAAAGCTTATCATGCAGAAAAAAGACAAGATATACTATGAGCTGAGAAATACGGGCGAAGAACCTATTTTTACCGTTCGTTTTTTGCTGCAGAAGCCGGGCGTTCTGCCGGATATCAGTAATATGATTACAGCTGACTTTTTTGCCGAAACAAATGGTAAGCTCAGCTGCCTGCAGCTGAGCCAAAAGGTCGGCCGCTCGCCGAAAACCAATGCTGAGGATTCGGCCTATCCTTTTAGGACGGCCTTGACGGAGTTCGGCGAAATCGTACTGGAAATGCCCTGCGGTGAGGCTGGAGGCTGGACGTATCTCCCTGCCGAGCCGTATGCCTGCCGGATCGAAAAGCAGGCTGCAGAAACCACGGAATATGAGTATTTTCTGCTTTCCCCGCTGCGTTACGGCCGGGAGGAAACACTGTTCTTTCTTCATGAGAAAGACGGTGCGGTCCTGCCGCTTACGCTGAAGATCGATTCCACAGGCAATACAGAGCTTGCTGTCGGAGCTTTCACGGTGCTTCTCGGCAAAGAGGAAGCGGAGAAAAAGCTTCAGGAGACGAAGTATGATCCGGAGCGCTTAATGATATTTGTGCCCGAGGATATGCTGAGGCTTCTGGCCGGCTGCGGCGGTGAAGAAGCTGTAGCTGCGTATCTTGAGCAGCAGGGTATTGCGGAAGAGCTGGTTCTGCCGCGTTCGCAGCCGGAGGAGAAAGAGCTTGCCCCGGAAGACGTACAGGAAATGATCGATATCATCCTGAAGTATGCCGGAACAGAAGAGCTGAGGCTTACCGCAGAGGTAAAAGAAGAACTTATGGCATTGCTGCGGGATTGCAGTGAAAAAGAAGAGATGGCGGCGCTGCGGGAAAGCATAGAGCAGGCCATCGCAAAGCTGGCAGAAGCAGCGGACCAGGAAGTTCAGCCGGAAGAAACAAAAGCGGAACCCGAAAAAACGGAAGCGTAAGAGGAAAAGACAGAGTAATGAACGTCAGGGAAAAAGAGATACGCAGGATATTGAACGGGTATTATCAGCTTAACGATGAATACCGGATCGAGGCAGGCGAGGATCTGTGGGATATACAGCAGCTCCGCGGAAGCCTGTTTTCCACGCATCTTTTCGGCCTGAAAACAGTCAAAAGACAGTATCTTTCGGAGCTTTCAGAGGAAGAGCTTCCCTATGCGCTGGCCGATATTCTGGAGGAGCACGGCATTCCGACGGACCTTCATTCGGCGCCGGAGGCATTTGCGCTTTTTGTATCGTCCGGTATTTCCAAGGATCACTTACTTACGGCGGAGATCAAGGGACAGTCTGTGCTTTTTACGCTGTACAGCTCGCGGGGGCTTTTTATGGGGCGGCGCCTTGGCAGGCAGCTGCGGAAATGGGAGGAGCGTCTGGAGCCGCTGAAGCTAAGTGAGTGTTCTCTTACGATGGGGCCGGGCGGGAGCCGGAGAAAAAAGGCGAAGAACCGGCAGAAAGATGAGGAGAATAAGAAATGAAGAATTTCGATAAAAAGAAAAAATTTTTCCGGCTTGTCATTCTGCCGCTTTTCGTTCTGCTGCTTGCGGCGGTTCCCGGGAAAAAGGCAAGTGCGGCGGAGGAATATTCATCTCTGATCTGGAACAATAATTTTTCTCCCGATTATATGGCTGTGGGGAAAAACGGAAAACAGGCAGACGATCCCTTTGCGGGGAAATTAGAGGACGGCGGAGCTCTGTGGATCGGCATCCGCAACCAGACACTGAGCACCGTATTCAATAAGGCGGCATACGTAAGCACCTTCGAGAACCGGGACAGCCAGGACAAGGCGGAAGCCGATACGGTTAAGCCGATGATCGTTAAGAATCCGGAATCGTTCCGCCTGACAGTCAAAAGACCGCATATTTTTATGGACGATCAGGAACTGAGATATTACTTGGTCTCAAATTTTAACTATCCGGGCTTTTGGGTAATTGACGATTATCGAAGAGAGGATAAGAATGACTATTATCTGAACGGGGTTATTTTTGATCTCTATACCTATGAAGGGGAAAAGATCGGCTGTTCACAGACAGCGAAAACCTTTGAAGAGATCGGAGAAACCGACTTCTGTCCTTCCTCGATGACAAGTACGGATCGTACGTTTGTCCGGGAGAACATGCAGAAGAATCAATGGGGTGACTTCCAGGAGGTTTATCGTTATTTTCAGGTGGGACGCGGGCTGACCATGCCTAAGGATTACAGCTTTGCCCTGGTGGACTGCAATGCATATGATAAAGAGGAATACTGTGTTTTGCCGGTTATCGGCAAGGTGACGCGCGATGAGGCGGGAGCTATTACGGACTTTGAGATCGTAGCTCAGTTTTCCGTCATTGAGAACGGTAAATCCGGTGCTACGCCTTATGCCTGCTGGCCGGAGAGAGCATCGCTCTTTAAGTATGCAAAATTCGTATATGAAACCACTGTGCAGATGAAAGGAACGGAAAGAGGCCCGAAGTTTGTGGATCTGATACACACAGGCTCGGATTTTGTGCGTGGATATGCAGATAAGATCGTGCTGAAGACCAGCCAGAAGATCGAGCATGTCACGGAGTACGATGACGGACAGACGGTTGAGATCACCGGAGATATGGAGCTCAAGAACACGCTGTACGTGAAGCCGGGCGGTAAGCTTATCGTGAAAAGCGGTGCAACGCTTACGGTAAGCGGAACGATCGTTAACCAGAATCTGATCACCGTAGAAAAGGGCGGCCTGCTGGTCGTGGGTCCTACCGGCGGAATAACGTCGATCAATCCGTATCTTCCGGAAAAGGAAAGGATAAGAGATCAGAGCGGAAGGATCTATGTATACGGAGATCTTGTCGTGCTTCACGGCGGTTATATCAATTTGCCGACGCCGCTGAACGGCAAGGATAGCAGCGGTATTATGGTGTCGGGCGGAACGTTCGTTGCGGACGGTTACGTCAGCCTGGGAAGCTACTGCCAGGTAAAAGAAAACGGCCATCTTCAGATCGAAAAAGAAGCGACGTTCCTTGTCGGGGTACATATGGAGCGCGAATACAGAAAAGGAGACGCCGAAACCTTTGAAAAGATGTTTTCGGCAAACGCGCTGAGACTGGTGAATGACAGCAAGACGATATTCAGAAATCTGCTTTCATACCTGGCCAACGTGCAGAATTATGAGCAAGAATCGACAAAAAGAGAATCCTTTAACAAAGCTGCGTCTGACTATCGTATTGATTACGACAGCTTTATGTCGCTGCTGAACCAGTTCTCACAGAAAGGCTGGGGATTTAACCTGCGGGGAGAGCTTACGAACAACAGCGGCGAGGTTGAAATAAAGGGCTACAATATGTTTGTTAAAATCGATCAGCGTACAACGGGGTGGAATTTTAAAACCGTGGGATTGGTGGATTATTAACAGATATCCTTTTGTATTATCTTTGATCAGGCAGTAACGGAAAGGAAATGAGGCTGCAGGCTTATGCATAGCACAAGGCGGAATAATACAATTCAAAAAAGAGGCTTTTTGAGCAGAGCGGCGGCGTTTCTGCTCTGCCTCGCGATGCTGTTCGGCTATTTCCCTGCAAAGGCATTCGCGGCAGCGCCCGGGGAGAAAAAAGAAAACGCCGGATTAAGAAGCGAGGCAGGAACAACGCCTGCGAACACATATATGCTGGAGGTCTGCTCCGGGATCAACGACGGTTCTCATGTGGAGTATTTCTGCGTTGAATATATAGACCAAAGGGGCGTTCTGCGCCATGAGTATGTGTTCCCGCACGGCGAGCTGAATACGGCCTATTACAGCAAAATGACAGATTACGGAGCTGAGGTGGTCTTTTCGGATACGCTTGAGGCAGATTCGCTGAAACGCAGAGAATATGTGGAAGACAATATGTTTCATCTTACCCTGCCGGATTTCAAGAAAAATGCCGGCGGCGGGCTTGAGGCGAGCAAAACGGAAACGTTTATGTTCTCGCTGCTCTTTGAGATGAAGAGTCTGGAGGATATCTCCTTCTTTGTGGCACAGACAGGCTCCCATGCATCGGCAGGCACGAAATCCGACTGGGTATGCCAGGGACTTCGTCTGTATAAAGTAAATAAGTTTTACGGCAGGCAGATGTCCGGCTATTACAGTGCTCAGAGCTACTGGGCTTTTGACGGGACCCTGCTTGCCCAGATGACTTATCCCGCGGGCCAGTACGGCGTACAGTTCCGGGCGGACGGTTCAGGCAAAAGCGTACATCTTAAGGCCGATAGAAGCAGCAGCTATTCGCTGGATACGGAGCTTAAAGGCGTAGACACCGCTTTCCGGAATGCGGAAAATAATCCGGAAATGCTGATCCGCATCGATTTTGCGGATATCTTTAACGGCGGAATCGAAGCGCTGGCTACGCTGTTTTTAGATGACGGATCAAGCGAAGGCAGGCCTCAGCAGGACGGTCTGGTGACCTATCAGAACGTGGCCGATCTGCGGCTTTTGGAGTCCATGGCGCTGAAGATATATTATCTTGATCAGTACGGCGCCGAAAGAATGGTCAGCCTGCCGGTCATTTCCTCCTTTATCGGCTGGATAGCTCAAAAATACCCTTCTCTGCTCGGAGGCGGTTCTTCCGGGAACGCATCCGCTTTCAGTTTGGCCGGTGTAGCTCAGCAAGGCGATACGCTGATATTTGAAGCGATACTGCCCAGCTTTAAGGAGGTCACGGCCTTTGAGGTCTATGTCGGAGTAAAGAAATCGAGAGCCTTTACGACGAATATCGCAATGCAGGAGACCGGAATCCTGGAGAACAGTCATGCGGAGGTTGTCAATCCTTTATATGATGAACTGGTGACCGAGGGAAGATTTCGCATACTTGAGTCGGAATCCGCTTCGATCCTGGCGGTGAGCGTATATGATCCCCTGGAAGCCGGCGTGCGTTATTCGGCCACCAAGGACGGCAGCATGATCTATTGCCACGTGGACGGACTCCCGGTTTATGCTTATACGGCAGGATCAGGAGACGGCGTTCCCGTGGAAAGCAGCGGTGTGAAACTTACCGGAAAAGCCGTGGAGCGGGGCGAAGGCTCCGCAGCGGGTATGCTGGTGTTGCCTTCTATGGACAGCAGCACTTATGTTGTGGAGCTTTGTACGGATACCGTGGCGGGCAGCGATACGCGGGATCAGCTGGTGCTGGCGCTGCGTTATGTGGATAAAAACGGAAAAGAGCATACCACGAGCGATATTGCCGTGGAGCGCGAGGCGGAAGCTTATCTGGGCTGTTGGCCGTGTGTACAATACACCGACCTCTGCCTGCCTTATCTGCAGGGCGTGCAGAAAGGCGGACGCATGTATTTTACCGTAAATATTCCTAATCTGGATCATTTTACGGGCGCAACGATCTCGATTTTGTCGAGACAGGACGGCGCGTCGCCGGAGTCGATCGATGACTGGCAGATGAGCTTCCTTAATATCTTCAGCGGATCGGCGAGGGGGCGGCGTCATATCGAATTTTCCGATGAGATGCTGGTTTTCGGCGATATTTATACAAATCAAACGGTCTCCCGCAGCATCGACCGGAGCAAGAGACTGATTTCCTACAATAATAAAGTTCTTCTGGACAGCGGACAGTCTAAGGTTAATCTGACGTTTGACGAGTCCGGAAACGGCGGCAGCGAAGTGGTCGATACGGACGATTACAACTGGGAAGAGATCTCCCGGAAGATGTCCTATAATGAAACCAAGCTGAACTTTGGCTTTACGAACGCAAAGATTGCTTATTCGGTCAATGTGAACGTCGCCTCCAACGTGGGCGAACTGGCCAGCACGGAGGAATACGGCGATGCCGGTTCGGTCAACCATTATTATTTCCAGCTGGTATTTGAAAACGGAAGGAGCGCTTACGTGCTGGCAAACCAGCAGATGACCGCAGACGGTTTCCGCGCGGGCGAAACGGAACGCTTTACCATTTATACCAACAGGAACTACGGTTCGCTGGTTGCGATCCACATCCTGCCTGACGATACGATCGAAGCGGGCGAGGTTTACGATAAGCTGAAGATCTCCTCGATCGAGGTCGAGGAGCTTAGTACCCGTGCGGTGAACCGCACCTGGGTGTTCGATGATCTGGGCTGGGTGGATATCGGCTATACCGATAACGGCGCCCAAAGCACCTCCAAGGGGCAAAAGGCTCGGATGGAGAGCGATATGATCTCCACCTATCTTACCGAATCGGAGACCTATCGGATCAATCTGATGATCGCGATTGCGACCGGTGCTTATGCGGAGGGAGAAGAGTTCCTGGGAAGTCTTTCCTGTTCACTTTCCTATGAGCGTATGGACGGCACCGTGGGGACCACGGCGGAGGTAGACGTTGCCCAGTTGATGGCGCAGTATGCCCAGAAGGAGGGAAGAAACCTGGATCTGGTGGACGGCTACCAGCGGATAGACAACAGCTACATGCTGCAGTCCAACCATACCAGCCGGTTCTTCTTCTCCATTGAAAATGCCCACCGGCTGCTGGGCATTAACTTCAGGGTGCATGGGGACGGCGCCTTCACCTGGCCGATCAAGGAGGTCGATGTTTACCAGGTGGCTGAATCGGGGGCGCTTTACCGGAATAACAGCGGTGAATATCAGCAGAGCGGCAAGGTGGAATTCCTCTGCCGCAGTACAAATATGCAGCGGCAGAATATCACTGCAAGCAAGGAAAATACAAGCGGAAAATCGCTTTCCTTCACGGGAAATGAGCTCTCACTGGATGAAGAGAATATGGAGATTTCCATCAAGCGCAGTCCGGAGATCGGTACGGATAAGGTCAATATCCTGGTCTATCCGGCTGCGGGGACCTCGGCGAAGTCGGCTGCGGGCGTCAGTGTGGATCTGTACTACCGTCGTTGGAACGAGCAGTATGAAACGACAAATATGACCGGTTTTGCGCAGGGTGATACGGAGGAGTTCGCGTATCTCTCCGGAGCGGAGATCACGGGCATGACGCTGCTTGATTCGCTGACGGTGAAAGCGCCGGCGGATATCTGTCTGGATCATATCGTAGTGACGCATACACGCAACGACGTCATGATAGATTCCTATTATTTCCGCTTTGATTCTTCGATTACGGCGGTGGAAAACGGCAAGGTCGAGCCGCAGAGCGGGGTGAAGCCGCAGCGGCAGGTACTGACCTTCCTGCTGGATGAGAATACCGACCATATAGACCTGAATCCGGAAAAGAGCGATATTGCGGTCTCTCTGATCTACATTTCGGAAAACAGTGTCAACAATGAGGTAAATCAGTCCGTAACGAAGTTCCTTACTGACTTCGGATATACGGAGATCGCTCCGGGCGATCTCTACCGGATGAGCTTTGAGGAAAGCGACGTCCGCGAGATCATCGGCTATAGCATTGCCAGGACCGGTAACTTCCAGGCAAGCGTTCGGAATGCTGTCCTCACCTGTTACGATGCAGCGGCGGACAAGGTGATCGCGGAATACTATTTCGACGATCAGAGAATGCTGATCCGTGAAAAGGATAATATCCTGACCACGGATGTACCGCTGACACTTGCTTCGATAGACATGACGGTCGGCAGCAATATCCTGGATAACTATGCGGTGGATCGGCTTGCCATGGAACTCTCCTATACTGATTCCGAAGGCAATCATCTGATGGAGGTCGACGATATCAGCGATTACCTGGCCGGCGATTCTCTGACGGCCGGCGGAGAAGGTACGATCAATATTCTGATCCCCGATCTGGTGTCGTTGGATTATGTACGTATCAAACCGCTCAACGAGGATCCGGAGCTGATCGCACAGTGGTCCTTAAAGCATATCGAAGTTTCGCAGACCTTCATGGGACAGAAGAGTCTGATCGTTTCCGAAGACTGCGACGGAAAGGTATACGAGGGCAAGGGCTACAACCGGAATCTGCGGCCGGTAAGCCTGTTCGTTCAGGCGGATCCTGTTGCGGTAAGCAATCAGACCAGCTTTGAATCCACGCGCATCGATCTGGGTACGGGCAATATCACGCAGTTTGATATCGATTTCCGTGAAAAGATTGCTTTTAAGGTGATCATTCAGAACGGTCTGCCCGAGTACGGCTATACAGTGCAGGTACAGAAGCAGTCTGCCCAAACCGGCGAGTGGATCTCTCAGGAAAAGATCGAGTCTTACGTGATCAAGACGGGAAAGGATAGCTTCCTCTTTAATCCGCCGGTGGTCTATGGCTCGGCAAGCTACCGCCTGATCTTTACGGCGGATGAGCTGCCCGATGAATCGATCACGGTGCAGGTGAACTGCAGAGACATGTCGCTGCCGGTTTACTATGTGATGGATATCGATTTCAGCGAATTGACGGAGGAAACGCTGCTGAGCGCCGCGGGTGACGATATCTATGTGGCTGTCACGTATCTGCCGGATAAGGACAGCAAAGAGAGCGAGCTCCGGATGACTCAGTACTATCGTCTGAGCAGTCTTCTGGGCAATATCAGGGGCGGTGCGAGCTTGACGCTTCCCGAGGCCGTGCCGGCCGGTGCTGTTCTTCGGTCGTTGGTGGTCCTGGGATATGAACCGGAGGAGGAACTCCCCGATGAACCGAAAGATCCCGGGGAAGAGCCCGAAAAGAAGGCCTCCGTATTTGATGTATGCATCGACCGGATTCGCCTCTGCGAGGTCGATCTGAGCACCAATCAGACCAAGAGCAAGGGCTTCGTTACGGATGCACCGTTTACCGTATCGGAGGATCAGATGCTCTATCCGATCCTGCCTGAGACGGAAGAGCCCTTAGCAACGGATGCGGTCTCGGCCCAAAAATACGTGAGCAAAGGCTTGCTGGCCATGTTTGACGGTATCGAAAACTATGCCTACGGTCTGCACAGCACGGACGCGGTGGTTTGGAGAGATCTGACAGGACGCATTACTGCGGAGCTCGTCAATACGAACGAAGGCGACTGGAAGGACAATTCCCTTATGTTAAACCGCAGCCTCTATGTGCAGTTTGAGGCGGAGCTTGCGGCAAACGGCACGATCGAGATCGTCTGCGACGTTCCGATTCTGGACAGCTCGGCACAGCGCCAGGCTTTGTTTATGGATATCGACGGCACCAACGGGATTTATCGCGTCGGCAAGTCGCTGGTCTTTAAGAATCATGGCAGTTCTTCTGCGGCGCAGCCGTCCATCAAGGACTATAATGGTTCCTCTGTGATCGTTCTTTTCAATGAAAAGACCTCCGCGCTGGGGTATTCGGGCGTTCTTGCGCTGAGCAACAAGGAAAACGATTCCGCAGGCGGGGCACAGGAAAAGACCTGGATAATCGGCGGTCAGGATTCCAATTACGCGGCCGAGGGCAAAATCTACGCGGTGCGTATCTATGACCGTGTGCTCAGTGAAGAGGAACTGGTTCAGAATTATCTCTATGACAGGGTGCGTTTCTTTGATGAAACGCTGGAGGATGCGCTGTATGATCTGAACCTGATGCATGAGCAGGACCAGGATCTCAGTAAGGACTTCTATCGCTGGGCTGTGGAGGGCACTGTCGAAGACGGCTTCACAGTGAAGAAGGAGATGGTGGCTTACCGCGAGAATACCCTTACGGGTACCGGAAGCTACAGTGTTGTAGACGGTTCGGATCCGTTCCTGCTGGACGTCAAGGCTTCCGAAGAGGGGACCGTGCTGAAATACAGCTCGGATAATGAATCCGTGGTCCTTGTGGATCAGAGCGGCAAGGTAACGCCTGTTTCCGTAGGCAAGACTGTGATCACCGTCACGGCGGACGCGTTCGAATTGGTGCTGCCCGCTGAAATGAAGATCATTGTTGAGGTCACCGAAAAACCGCGGGATAATGTGATAAGCGGTACCAAAGAATATGTTAAAGCGGTCGGCGGGGAAACCTTCGCACTGGATGCGGCGGCCAAGGAAGCAGGCAGTGTTTTAAGCTATGAATCCAGCGATCCGGCAATTGCCGCGGTAGACCAGAACGGCAATGTGACGCCGGGCATTGGAGGGACTGCCGTGATCACCGTGAAGGCAGCGGCTTTCGGTGTGGTCCGTGAGGCAGAATTCAAGGTCAGCATCGTAGTCAAGGAACCTGTAAAGCTGGTGATCACCGGAACGAACGAATATTCCGCGATCTGTCAGGGAACACCGTTTAGACTGGATGTAACGACCGGCATTCCTGCGGCGGATCAGTATATGCATTTCGAGACAAGCGATAAGTATATTGCCGATGTGGGCGTCTGGGGCGATATCTATCCGGCGGGACGCACCGGTGAGGCGTATATCACGGTCACGGTACCGTCGTTTACCGACGGAGAGACCGTTTATGCCGCGTCGGATCCGTTCTTCGTTACGATCCGAACGTTTAAGGAAAACATCATAAAGAGCAGTTCGCCTTCGGGAGGATACCCGGTAGGCGGCAACGATTTGGATCTTATTTATCGTTTCTCGCTTGCACCGAAGTATAAGCCGTCTGGCGTGAGCAATTATCTGCTCTTCAGTTCGTCTGACGAATCCATCGCGACCGTTGACGAGGCAGGTATTCTTAAGCCGCTCAGTGCCGGAAAAGTGACCATTACAGTAACGGCGCCGTCTTTCGAAGACTATCTCGAAGCGACGTTGGAGATTACTCTCACGATTTACGAACCGACTTAACCTACCGAACCTACTTCGGAGTCTGTACCGCCGGATCAAACCGGTCCGGCGGTGTCTTGAAACATTGCGGCCATAAAAACGGCTGATGCCGCCGGTTCGGCAGAGATCCCGGCGGCATCAGTGCTATTTCTCATCAGAAAGAAGAAAAACCATGCCTAAGACGAAACCTGAAAATGATGCCGAATTAAAAGACCTGCAGCAGGTGAATGCGAGTTTAGACAAAGAGCTGAAGAAGCTGGACAAAGCATCGGAAGCGTTGGAGAAAGAATGGAAGGCACGTCGGAAAACCGAGCCCGGTTCAAAAAAAAGGGAAGCGGCGGACCGTAAGTTTTACGATGCGCAGACGGTATTTTTCGCGCAAAAGGAGGCAATTGCGCAGAAATACAAGGCAACGCTCAAAAGTCAGTCCCCTTCGTTCTATGGGGGCCCGAAATCGGCAAGCGAAGAGGACGTTCATGAATGGGCGACCGGGAACTATATTACTCTGCGGCTGCTCTCCAGTCAGTCATTTCTGTCATTGGGGCATAAAGACCAGGGCGGCGGGTCGGAGACCTCTGTGGACCGGGAAAACCGCGAAAGAGCTTCCGCGGCAAATAAAATGCCGGCGCTGACGGAGCTGGGCGTCCGGTATTTGTGGAATCACAAACCCGCGGGGATGTATTTAAGCGGCAAAGCCCCGACGCTGCCGGCCGGTCAGACTTATGAGCAGGCAATGGCCCGGACTCGGGCGCTTGCGCAGGAACAGTACCGCGGTTTATTCGGAGATGACGAATTCAGCTTCAAAAGCGATTCTCTGAAGAAAACCCGCGAAATATATCAGGCCGGGGAACTCAAGAAAGAGGAAGAAAGAAAAGCTGCCGAGCAAAGAAGCGCAGCGCTTTTGGATGAACTCGATAAGGAAATCGAAGAGGAAAAACAGAACCGGCGCCCTCAGAATAATGAGGAGGATCTGGACCGGCAGATAGAGGACCTGGAGAAAGAACTTCTCGATGACGAAGGGGAAATAGACGATCCGGAAACCGAGCAGATCCTGAAGGAATCAAAGGAGCAGCTGGATCAAGCGCAGAAAGAAACAGCTGAGCTGAAAAGCAAGCTCGGCGCAGCGGATCAGAAGTTTAACGAGATGACCGGAGCAAACCGGGGTGAGAATATCCCGGATGAGGAGCTTTATGCCGAATTAGGCGAAAAAGCGCCGGAAAAGGACGGCGCCGGGCAGGTTCCGAAGGCAAAAAGAGCTGCAGATCCGAGCGAGTACGTTCGGATTGAACCGTTCGAGGATGAAGACGAAAAAGAAGACCGTGAAGACGGCGAAGAAGAGTTAAAAAAGGAAGAAATCGCTAAAGAGGTACCGCTTCCGGAAAACGATATTCCGCTTGTGGATGTGGACGCCCGCGAAAAAGAAGCGCATAAGCAGAAAGAAAAAGAGGAAGAAGAGAAGCAGGAACAGAAGGAGACCTTTTCAGAACCGAAGAAAAAAATAGAAGAGCCGGTAATAAGCGATTCGGAGAAAGCAGCGAGGGCTCTGGCTGAGGAAGAAGCCGAGCAGAGACGGAAGACGGCGCAGAAGGATGCGCAGGAGAAAGAAGAAAAGAAGAAACAGGAACAGGCCTTTATGGCACTTTTTGACGATCCGGAGCCGAAAGAGGACAAAAAAGAAAAAAAGAACGAGGATCCCGAGCCGGAGGCAGAAAGCAAGAAAGAAGGCCGGGCCCCGAGAAAAGAACCGCAGGCGCAGAAAAAAGGGCCTGAGGAAGCTCCGAAGGAGGACCAGAAGGAAGATATCGCGCCCGAGGATGCCCCGAAGGAGGACCAGAAGGAAGATAAAGCGCCCGAGGAAGCTCCGAAGGAAGACTTGAAGGAGGACCAGAAGGAAGATAATGCGCCCGAGGAAGCTCCGAAGGAAGCCCCGAAGGAGGACCAGAAGGAAGAAAAGGAGCCCGAGGAAGCTCCGAAGGAGGACCAGAAGGAAGAAAAGGAGCCTGAGGAAGCTCCGAAGGAGGACCAGAAGGAAGAAAAGGAGCCTGAGGAAGCTCCGAAGGAGGACCAGAAGGAAGATATAGCGCCTGAGGAAGCCCCGAAGGAAGACCAGAAGGAAGATATCGCGCCCGAGGAAGCCCCGAAGGAAGCCCAGAAGGAAGAAAAAGGGCCTGAGGAAGCTCCGAAGGAAGACCTGAAGGAGGACCAGAAGGAAGATAAAGCGCCCGAGGAAGCTCCGAAGGAGGAGCAGAAGGAAGATAAAGCGCCCGAGGAAGTCGGGGATGACCCCGGAAAGGTCCCGGATGAGGCATTAAAGGAAGCAAGCTTTGAGCAGAAACCCGCGTCTAAATCCGAGCCGTTCCCGTCCAAACGTGACTTTGTTAGGCATAAGCTCGGTCAGTATCTGGATGCACTGGTGAAAGAGGGCGAATCGATCTTCGATTCCGGGCTTTATAAGGATATGATGAGCAAGCTGCGCAAGGCTGCCCAGACGGGCAATCTTTCGGAGCTGATGAAGAGCGTCCAGAAATACGTCCGGGCGCGGGAAGGTGCGGGAAGCGCTTCCGGGAAAGAACGGCTGCAGGCGGCAAAGGCGATCCTCGGCCTGATTTCCGGTGCCCGCAGTAAAAGCAGCGAGTTCAAGAAGGCCTATAAGGAATACGTCAAAGAGGAAATGGAGGCCCGGAAGTACGACGAGGTTTCCGAAGACGATCTGGACTGGGATGACTGCAAAGACGTTTACGAGGCGCTGCATGATAAAGCTCCCGAGGCAAAGGCAGATATTCTCCAGACCGGAAAGGAAAAAGCCGACGAAAAGATCTTTGATCCGGACGATGAGAGCGTAGGCTGGGAATATAATCCGTTCAGCGAAAAATTCGAGACCTTTGACCGCAGTAAAATGACGCTCAAGGACGAGGCCGCCAAGCGTACAAAAATACAGGCAGGCGGGAAGAACCTGACGAAAGGCCAGGTCCAGGCGCTGTACAATATGGAGCGGGAAGATCCCGCGCAGTTGGAGCGCAATATGCATCTTGCGCGTTACAACTGTGCCGATAAATACCTGCGCGTCAATTCAGCAAATCTGACCGCGGAGCAGCGGACAAAGATCGAGCAGTATTGTCAGAAGGAACTGCAGCTGATTTCCAACCCGGTCCAAAAGGTGAAGGAGGCCGAAAAGAAAGTCGTTGTCGAAGACGCTCCGAAAGCGGAAATAGCCGAAGCCCCGAAGGAGGAGCAGCCTCGGGAGGAAAAAATCGAGGCCCCGAAGGAGGACAACGCCCCCGATGAGGGAGGTCATGATGGCGAGAAATCCAAAGGGGAAAAAGTCAATGAAGTGATAATCCCCGAAAAAGATGAGACGATCATAAATCCGGATGCCCTTGAAATCAAAGACCAGAAGGAAGAAGACAAGAAAAAAGACAAGGAAGAAGAAAAGGCAGAGGAAAAGCTGAAGGAAGGTTCTGTAAAGGAAGAAAAGAAGAAAGAAGCAGAAGCGCAGAAGGAAGAAAAAAAAGAGGAACCGGCAGAAAAGGACGAGGATCTTCAGAAAAAGGCGGCGGAAGAGATCAAGAAGAATGCACCGGCTGAAACATCCGCAAGCCGGCTGCAGAAGAAAATCAAAGAACAGCCGGAGGAACTGCAGCCGCTTCTCAATACCTTTGTGGAAAAAATGGGCGGCCCGGCATCGGTCAACGATAAAATGATCAGCAATATCCGTGCCTATTATGACCAGGCGAAATCTGCCCGCGAATCTTTGCAGGAGGATTGCCGGAATAATCCCGGAGCGAAGCTGGATGCCTCGGCAAAAGCAGCCAAGATCTACGGCTTCGAGGTGTTCCGCCGGGAGATCGAGGAAGGCAGCGTCGGTCAGAAGGAAAAGGATAAAACGGGTTTCCTCAGCAAGCGGGAACAGACGCTTCTGAGCAGCGATAAATTCCTGGGAAGCCGGAACCGGATCGATCAAAAGATGACGGAAGGTCTTTTGATCAAGGGAGCAAAAGAGACCGGCTTTTATGAGAGAAACATTCTTGACAATGACAAGCTTAAGACTGTGTCCGACAAAGGGCTGAAGATACTCGGAAACACCTATCATGTTATTGATCTGAAGAACGAGCAGAAGCAGGCGGAGAAAACACTTGCGGCGCAGGAGAAAAAGCTAAAGCAGTATGAAAAGTCGGTGGAGGCTCAGCGCAAGCTGCTCGAGGCGCTGAAGAAGAATCAGAAGGATCCGGCCCTCCGGCAGGGCAAGTTGATGCCGCTTAATGAAAAACAGATGAAGAAGTTCTTCAGCGATTATCAGAAGTTTGTGGATCAAAAGGCTTTGAAGGCCAAATCGAAGAAGCCGAAAAACCTTCAGAAAGACCCTCAGAAAGACCCGAAAGAGCTGCAGAAGACTTCATCGTCCAATTCCCTCGGAGGCCTGAGTTAGTAAAGCGGAAAAAATGGTTTGCAGCGTGGAGTGATTGAAAAATCGCTCCACTTTTCTGCGGACAAGGGCATTTCTGCAGTACGTGTTATCAGAAAAAATGGGATTATTATCTTCAAAGGCTGCAGTGCCGTCCGTCGGTCGCTTGAAGAGAGCTCGGAAACATGGGAAATGGAAGGAATGGTACCGTCAATAAAGCGAAAGCCGGCTTTTGGGCTATAAAAAGGAAGACCTAGCCATACAGGCGGGCTTTCTTAGCTCCGAAAAGATTGATAAAGAAAAGAGGTTTGTTTATGGATCTGTCCCTGTATTCGACTTCATTTCTTCTGACAGTGTCTCTGCTTGGCTGCATCTCCAACTGGATGATGAATACAGTCTATGCCAAAAGAAAACTGCGCACCAAATCGGATGTTTACCTCGTCACCATGGTCTCCACCTTCGTCACGACGGTGATGATGCTTTTCCTTTGGGTGACGGACCCGCAGGGGTCGGTATTTACTTTGCAGGTCGGGCTTGGTTTTGGGATCGCCGCTGTGTCATCCACCCTGTTTTCAAATCTTGCTATCACAGAGGGGCCGATCTCCCTGACACGGATATTGCTGAATCTTTCCACTTTGATCACGGCACTGTCGGGATGGATCTTCTGGGACGAAAGTTTCAGCGTCCTGATGGCAGTCGGCCTCCTTCTCCTGGTTGTCAGTTTTGTTCTCTGTGTCGGAAAAGATCGGGAGAGCGGAAAAAAGGGGAGCGGCAAATGGCTTCTTTATCTGTGCCTTTCCATCTTTTCTTCGGCGGGAATCGGTCTGCTCCAAAAGGTCCATCAGATGTCCGCCCACGCAGATGAGCTGTACTATTTGCTCTTTATTTCCTTTGTGATCGCCAGCGCTTTTTCGGCGGTGATGTACTTGCTGAGCCGCGGGAAAAAAGAAGAACGGGCAGCACTCCCCGGGATCCCGATTTCATTTTTCGCAGCGGCCTGCCTGATCTGCGGGATCGGAAACGGTCTGAATTTCGTGCTGAATACGTATCTCTGCGGGGTAATGAGATCGGCGGTGTTTTTCCCGATCGTGAACGGAATCCCCCTGCTGGCGATTTTGGTTTTATCATTCCTCTTTTTCAGGGAAAAACTGGAAAAAAGGCAATTGGTCGGCTTTATCGTCGGGAGCGCTGCCATGGTATGCCTTTTCGCGGCCAATATGATATCGTAGCAGAAGCTGCCGGCCGGGCGCGGTTTTCCGGGCTGCATCCGTATATGATATAGCGGTCATCGCGCGGATCAGAGTGCTGCTCAGGGGACATCCGGCTCTGTCCTTTCGGGGTATTTATGCGGCCGGACAGCGAAAAATGAATAAAGAATCTTTGTTCTGCATAAATAAAATATAAAAACCAAAAAGAATCAGAAAAATATTGACATTTTTTGTATAAGAGTGTATAAAAGTGCGAGTATAGGGAGGTAAAACCATGCCTAAGGTTTTTATAGATGGAAGCGCCGGGACGACCGGCCTGCGGATCCATGAACGTTTGAGAGCCGTGGGGGACATTACCCTGATCGAGATCGCCGAGGCTTACCGGAAGGATCCGGCGGCCAGAGCGGATTGTATGAGAGAGGCGGATGCAGTTTTCCTGTGCCTGCCCGATGCGGCGGCCGTGGAAGCTGTCACTTTGGCGGACGGTCCGGATACGGTCGTGATCGATACGTCTACCGCGCACAGAACGGCGGAGGGCTGGACATACGGTTTCCCGGAGCTGTTTGGGATGCGTGAAAAGATCAGGCAGGCAAAACGGATCGCCAATCCGGGCTGCCACGCGAGCGGATTTGTTTCCCTGATCGAGCCGCTGGTACGAAACGGGCTGCTGTCCCGGGATGTAAAGCTTTCCTGCTTCTCTCTGACCGGCTATTCGGGCGGCGGCAAGAGCATGATCGCGGATTATACCGACGCGGCAAAGGCGGATTCGCTGCAGGCGCCCCGCATGTACGGCCTGAATCAGATGCATAAGCATCTGCCCGAGATGGTGAAGGTTTGCGGCCTGACTTATGCGCCTGTGTTCTGCCCCATCGTTTCTTCGTATTACGCGGGAATGGAAGTTGTGGCGGAACTGCCCGGCTCTGCTCTGCATGGCGGTGTCGGCGCTGTCAGGGAGTGTTACGCGGATTATTATCACGACGGCTGCGTCCGTTTCAAGGGCAGCTGCGATGAGAACGGCTTTATTTCGGCCGGCGGTCTGGCCGGTACCGATGGGATGGAGATCTCGGTGTACGGGAACAGCGAGCGCGTGCTGCTGGTCTCCCGCTTCGATAATCTCGGAAAGGGCGCTTCGGGTGCCGCCATCCAGAATATGAATCTTGCACTGGGACGCCCGGAACTGGCGGGCCTGATCGTCTGATATCTGATAAGGGGGAAAAAGAAAATGAAAATGATCGAAGGCGGCGTTTGTGCCGCAAAGGGTTTTAAGGCAAACGGTGTACATTGCGGTATCCGCAAGAACAGGACCAAAAAGGACCTATCTGTGATCTACAGTGAGTGCAGAGCAGCTGCTGCGGCAGTTTATACTACCAATCTGGTAAAAGGTGCGCCTCTTACCGTTACGAAAAAGCATCTGGCAGACGGATATGCGCAGGCCGTTATCTGCAACAGCGGCAATGCCAATACCTGCAACGCGAACGGTCCGGAGATCGCCGAGCAGATGAGCTCGCTTCTGGCGCAGCAGCTTAACATCCGGGCAGATGATGTGGTGGTCGCTTCCACCGGCGTCATCGGCGAGCCTTTGGATATCGCCCCGATCGCAGCCGGTATCGGACCGCTTGCCGCAGGACTTTCCGTTTCCGGCGGGCAGGATGCCGCGGAAGGGATCATGACGACCGATACGGTACGCAAGGAAGTTGCGGTCGAATTCGAAGTCGGCGGAAAGGTTTGCCGGATCGGCGGTATCGCGAAGGGAAGCGGTATGATCCACCCGAACATGGCAACGATGCTGGTGTTCATTACTACCGACGCAGCCATTGCGCCTGCCATGCTTCAGAAGGCACTTTCTTCGGATATCCAGAATACTTTCAACATGATCAGCGTGGACGGAGATACCTCCACGAACGATATGGTAACGGTCCTTGCGAACGGTCTGGCCGGCAACAAGCTGATCGATGCCGAAGGCGAGGATTTTGCGGCCTTCATGTGCGCGCTGAATACCGTGACGGTCTGCCTCTGCCGCATGATCGCCGGAGACGGTGAAGGCGCGACCAAGCTGCTGGAATGCCATGTTGCGGGTGCTGCGGATAAGCAGACCGCGAAGACCGTGGCCCGGAGCGTCATCTGCTCCAGCCTGCTGAAAGCGGCCATGTTCGGCGCGGACGCAAACTGGGGACGCGTGCTCTGCGCGATCGGCTACAGCGGCGCCGCCGTGGATGTCGATGCGGTAGATGTTGCTTTCTGCAGTCCGGCAGGCAGTATCGCGGTCTGCAGGAACGGCGCCGGGGTCGCTTTTTCGGAGGAAAAAGCCAAGCAGATCCTGCTGGAAAAGGAGATCACCATCGAGGTGGGGCTGAACAGCGGAAACTGTGAGGCATCTGCATGGGGCTGCGACTTGACCTACGACTATGTAAAAATCAACGGGGATTACCGTACCTGAGCCGGGGGAACAAGAAATGATAGGAAATCTTTCGAATTATGACCGTACGGAGGTGCTTGTGCAGGCACTCCCGTATATCAAGAAATACAGCGGAAAAACCATCCTGATCAAATACGGCGGCAACGCCATGATCAGCGAAGAACTGAAAATGCAGGTGGTGCAGGATATCGTACTGCTGTGGCTGATCGGGATCCGCGTGGTATTGGTGCACGGCGGCGGACCGGAGATCAGCGACCTGATGAGCCGGCTGGGGAAAAAGGCCGAATTCGTGGACGGGCTGCGCGTGACGGATGCAGAGACCATGGATATCGTGCAGATGGTATTGGCCGGCAAGGTCAATAAGAACCTGGTCAATATGCTGGAAAACGCAGGCGGCAGCGCCATCGGTATTTCCGGCATGGACGGACGCCTAATCGAGGCGAAGCAGAAGGATCCGCGCCTGGGATATGTCGGCAAAGTCACCGGCATCCGCATCGCGCCGGTCACGGACCTGCTGGAAAAGGGCTATATCCCGGTCATTTCCACCATCGGCTGCGACGGGGAAGGGAACGCCTATAATATCAACGGAGATACGGCCGCCGCGTATATCGCCGGGGCGCTGAATGCCGAAAGAATGATCCTGATGACGGATGTCGCAGGCATTCTGCGGGATAAGGATGATCCGACTTCCCTGATCCCGGAGATCTCCGCAGAGGAGGCAAAGGCTCTGCGTGAAAAGGGTGTGATCTCGGGCGGGATGATCCCGAAAGTGGAATGCTGCATGGAAGCGATCCGCCAGGGTGTAAAAAAGGTGATTATTATGGACGGCAGAAAGCCGCATTCCATTCTGTTGGAGCTTCTGACCGACGAAGGCGCCGGAACGATGATTACAAAATAACGGAGGCTGAATATGGATACGATTGCATTAGATAAAACCTATGTGGCGGGGACCTATAACCGCTTTCCCGTGGAGATCGTTTCCGGCAAGGGCTCGGTAGTGACCGATGCTGCCGGGAAGCAGTATATCGATATGACGTCCGGCATCGGCGTTACCAGCTTCGGACTGTGCGACGACACCTGGCAGGCGGCGATCACCGCCCAGATCGGCAAGGTGCAGCACATGTCCAATCTGTTCTACACGCAGCCGTGTGCTTTGCTGGCGGAACAGCTTTGCAAACGTACCGGGATGAAGAAGGTCTTCTTCTCCAACTCCGGCGCCGAAGCGAACGAATGTGCCATCAAGGCCGCCCGCAAATATGCCGCCGATACCTACGGCAAGGACAGATATACGATCGCTACGCTGAACAACAGCTTCCACGGCCGTACCCTTACGACCCTTGCGGCGACGGGCCAGGCGCACTATCACGAACTGTTCCAGCCGCTGACGCCCGGCTTTGTCAGCTTTGATGTCGGCGCTGCGGAAATGTTGGAGAAGATCCACCGCGAGCAGCCTCTTGCCGCCGTGATGATGGAAATGGTGCAGGGCGAGGGCGGTGTGCTCCCGATCGGCAAGGAATTTGCGCAGCAGGTCGCAGCCTGGTGCAAGGAAAATGATGTGCTCCTGATCGCCGATGAAGTGCAGACCGGAAACGGACGCACGGGTGAACTGTATGCTTATATGAATTACGGGATCGAGCCGGATATCGTCTCCACCGCGAAGGGGCTGGCCGGAGGCCTGCCGCTCGGTGCCACGCTGATCGGAGAAAAAGCCCAGAACGTGCTCGGATTCGGTGACCACGGTTCGACCTTCGGCGGCAACCCGGTATGCTGCGCGGCCGCGCTTTCCATTCTCGGCAGAATGGATGAGGCTCTGCTGGCCGGTGTGCGCAAAAAAGGCGCGTTCCTGCGGGAAGCCTTTGCCGGTGCGGAAGGCATTGAAGCTGTTTCCGGGATGGGACTGCTGCTCGGTCTCAAGACCGTAAAGCCCGCGTCGGAGATCGTGAATGCCTGCATCAAAGAGGGCGTTCTGTGCCTGACTGCGAAGGATAAGGTCAGACTGATGCCTGCGCTGAATATTCCGGAAGAAACGCTGGCACTCGCCGCGCAGAAGATCAAAGCCGTTTGCAAAGAGAGCATCGCATGACAGTCCGGCCCGAAAAGCCGGAGTAAGCCCAGCGGTGATATGTCAAGCCTTAGATGAGAAATGATTCGCATGTTTTTTACTCATTTCGGGCAAGGCGCAAAAAACTCACCTAAGCCCAGTCGACCTGCTCATAAAAACAGAGCTGGGCGCAGGTCGGACCGAA
>JAZLHR010000065.1:0-11260 GCA_045616945.1 Lachnospiraceae bacterium
CCTTTGATTTTCCCGATTTTCTCCTGCTTTTTCTCCTTTTCCCACACTAAATTCATCGATTTCCCATACTAAATCCAAGCGTTTATCTACTGTGGGATTTACTTTGGGAATTTACGTTTCAATTTATGGTATCCTGCCTGCGGCACCGGCTCAGCCCTCCGCCGGACGGCCGCCGAGATAGACTCTCCGCAGCTTCCATGCCTCATCCAGCACCAGGAAATCCGCCAGCTTGCCGGGGCGAAGCGAACCGATGCGCTCTGCCGCGCCGACAGCCTGCGCCGGCCGCAGCGTGGCAGCCGTCACGGCCTTTTCCGGTGCGATCCCGAAACGGATCGCGTTCCGCAGATCGGTCAGAAGGTCGGAGGCGGCGCCTGCCAGCACGCCGTTTTCCAGCCGTGCCGCGCCGCCCGCCAGCACGATCGGCTGGCCGCCCAGGGTATATCTCCCGTCCGGCATCCCCGCGCAGCGCAGCGCATCCGTAACCAGAATGATCCGGTCGGGGAAAAGCTTAAAGGCCATGCGGATCGCGGCCGGCTGCACATGGTGGCCGTCGCATATCAGTTCCGCCGTCACATTATCATTTTCCGAAGCGGCTCCGATGATACCCGGCTGCTGATGATGGAACGCGGTCATGGCGTTATACAAATGGCTGACATGCACTGCTCCTGCGTCGAAAACCGCTTTGGCTTCCTCATAGGAAGCGTTGCTGTGTGCGGCGGATACCGCCGCGAGCGGCGCCGCGGCACGGGCAAATTCAGCCGCGCCGGGAAGCTCCGGCGCTATATCCACGATGCGGATGAGCCCTCCGCAGGCATCATACAGGCGGCGGAAGGCATCGAAGTCGGGAAGCCGCAGATAGGCTTCGTTCTGCGCGCCTTTCTTTCCCTTAAAGAAGAAAGGGCCCTCCATGTGGATGCCTGCGAGTCTGGCCGCATCCGGGTGCTGCGCCGCCGCATATTCCGCCGCGCAGCGAAAGGCCTTTTCGAGGACATCGTAAGGCAGCGTCATGGACGCGGGCGCAAAGGAGGTGACGCCGCGGGCCAGCAGCCCCCGGGCCATTTTCAGCAGTCCGGCCGGATCTCCGTCGGAAAAATCAGCTCCCAGCAGACCGTGGATGTGCGTATCCACCAGTCCCGGGATCACAAGCGCGCCTTCCAGATCCTCCGCCGGCTCGCCGCCCGGCGCTTCTCCTTCGCCCATGGCGCTTATCACATCCCCGGCGGTCTGCAGCCAGCCGCGGATGAATTTTTCCTCTTCCGTAAAAATACAAGCGTTCCGATAGATCACGGTCTCCGCCTCCTTTTTCTCTGTATTTTCACTATACAGCGCCGGTACCGCATTTTCAAGTGACGGCGAGGAGATGTTTTTATGGTTTTTTTATTCTTTTTTACATTTTTGTTAGCACTCGCTGTTGACGAGTGCTAACAATTGTGTTATACTGCAGCTGTCCTCAGGAAAGAGGGTTCCCAGGGACAGTTCCGGAGCACCGGAACGGAAGCACGCAAACGCCCCGCACGGGGCACAGGCTCCGCAGAGACGGAGCGGACAAACAGCACTCGGGCTCCGGCCCGCACAGAAAAAAGGAGGAAACAATTATGTTATTGCCCAGCATTTTCGGTGATGATTTCTTTGACGATTTTATGAATCTGCCCTTCGGAGGGCTGTCGCGCAGGAACGACCGCAGAACACCGCAGCCCGGTCTTCCCGCACTCGGCATGATGCACACCGACGTCAAAGAGACCGACGACAATTACCTGGTCCGCATGGACCTGCCCGGCTTCCGCAGGGAGGATGTCAAGGCGCAGCTGAAGGACGGCTATATGACGGTCACCGCCACCCGTGAGGAAAAGGAGGAAGACGGCGAAAACAGCCGTTATATCCGCCGCGAGCGCTACATGGGCACCGTTACCCGCAGCTTCTACGTGGGCGAAGCCCTGACCGAAGAGGATATCAAGGCCCGCTTCGAGGACGGCACGCTGCTGATCACCCTGCCCAAGAAGGTCGAAAAGCCGCAGACCGAGGACCGCTACATCACGATCGACGGCTGATCTTTCCCCCGGAGCTGGCTCCGGAACATTCCGAAAAACAAAAAGGCGGCTCTTCTGTTCTGCGCAGGCAGACAGAGGAGCCGCTCCTTTTTTATGTTCCGGCAGACACCGCATTTTGTCTCAGGCTTCGCCCAGGCGCAGCGCGGGCACCGCATTCAGATCCCAGCCGTCCCGCTGCCCTTTCATAAAGCGGTAATATGCCGCGGAGCCGATCATGGCCGCGTTATCCGTGCAGAAGATCGGCGAGGGATGATAAAATTCGATGCCGTTCCTGCGGCAGGCCTCTGCCATGGCTGCACGCAGGGCTCCGTTCGCCGCTACGCCGCCGGCCAGGACCAGTTTTTTCTCTCCCAGATCCTCCGCCGCCCGCATCGCATGGCTCACCAGGACATCCGTCACGGCCTGCTGGAAGGATGCCGCCACATCGGCCTGACTGACCGGGCGATGCATCATCTCTTCGTGGTTCAGGTAATTCAGCACCGCGGATTTCATCCCGCTGAAGCTGAAATCGTAGGCGGAATCATCCACCTTGCCGCGCGGTACCGGGACTGCGTCCGGATTGCCTTCCTTCGCGGCTTTTTCGATCTTCGGCCCGCCCGGGTACCCCAGACCGATGGCTCTGGCCACCTTGTCGAAGGCCTCGCCGGCCGCGTCGTCGCGGGTGCGCCCCAGGATCTCGAACTCACCGTAGTCCTTCATCCTCGCCAGATGCGTATGCCCGCCGGACACGATCAGGCACAGGAAGGGCGGTTCCAGCTCCGGATGCTCCAGGAAATTCGCGCACACATGTCCTTCGATATGATGCACGCCCACGAGGGGCTTCCCGGCCGCAAATGCAATGGCTTTTGCCTCGGCGACTCCCACCAGCAGGGCGCCTACCAGCCCGGGGCCGTGCGTCACGCCGATCGCGTCGATATCTTCCAGGGCCGTGCCGGCTTCCGCGAGCGCGGTCTCCACTACGGTATTGATATTTTCGATATGCTTGCGGGAGGCCAGCTCGGGCACTACGCCGCCGTAAAGGGTATGCAGCGCGATCTGGGAAGAAATCACATTGGAAAGGACCTGCCGCCCGTTCACGACCACGGAAGCAGCCGTTTCGTCGCAGGAGCTTTCGATTGCCAGGATCTTGATATCACTCATGCTTCTTCCTCCTCGAACTTCAGGGTCACGCTCATCCCGTCCGTACCGCACTTCGCGCAGGGGCAGATGGCCCGTACGTGTTCGATGAATTCCTCCGGCCGGTTCAGGGCAGGGCTGAAATGCGTCAGCCAAAGAGCATGGACACCGGCCTTCCGGGCCAGCTTCGCCGCCTCCGTGAAATTCATATGCTTATGCTCCGCGGCCCGTTCCTCCGAGCCGGGTTCTCCGTACATACCTTCACAAATGAACAGATCCGCGTCCCTGGCATTGTCTGCGATGGACTGCGTGGGGCGGGTATCCGTACAATAGGTCAGTTTGATCCCTCTGCGGGGCGGCCCCATGACCATTTCCGGATAATAGGTCTCTCCCTCGAATTCCACGGTCTGTCCCTTCTGCAGCGGATTCCAGAGCTGCACCGGCAGTCCCAGTGCCTTCGCCTGCTCCACCTGAAACTTCCCGGCACGCAGGATCTCCACGGTATATCCGTAGCAGGTGATCGCGTGATGGACCCGGAAGGCCGTGATCTCAAAATCCCCCAGCTGCAGCTTCTGCACCGGCTCCGTCAATTCGATGAACCGGATCTCGAAGGGCAGCTCCGGCGCGATGACGCGCAGCGAATTCACGACATTTTCCAATCCGCAGGGGCCGACCATCACGAGCGGCTCCGTCCGTTCCGCGTTTCCCATGGAAAGCAGCAGGCCGATCAGCCCGCTGATATGATCCGCGTGGAAATGCGTGATGCAGATATAATCGATGGGCTTGAAGCTCCATCCCTTCTTTTTCAATGCGATCTGGGTTCCCTCGCCGCAGTCGATCAGCAGCTGGCTCCCCTCGTGGCGCAGCATCAGCGCAGTCAGCCAGCGATAGGGAAGCGGCATCATACCGCCGGTCCCGGCCAGACAAACATCCAACATAATCAAACTCCTCCCGGTTCGAGCGGGTCATTTTCCGTGAATTCCCGCAGCATCAGCAGACCGTTTTCCCGCGGTCCGGCATAAAAGCCGCGATTTAAGGCCGCGGTACGGAAGCCGAAACGCCGATACAGGGCCTGTGCCGGCAGATTGCTTTCTCTTACATCCAGCCGCCAGACCGTTTCCGGCGGATAAGCCTTCAAAACGGCCTCCAGCAGCATTTTCCCGATGCCCGCCCCGCGCCATTCCGGCGCCACCGCGATCTTGAGAAGCTCCGCCTCTCCGAGCAGTTCCCGCACGGCCGCGAAGCCGACGGTGCGGTCTGCCTGCCGGGCCGTCAGTACGAGGCTGCCGTCCCGTTCCAGTTCGGCCAGCATTCCTTCCCGGCTCCACCGGTCTCCGCACGCAAAGCTGCTTTCTTCCAGCGCGAGAAGCGCCTCCAGATCCTGCGGCACCGCACGCATGCATACCGTATCCATTGCTTACGCCCCGCCCAGACGGGCATTGCGTTCCCGTTCCGCCTGCGACACCCGCAGATATTCCGGCCGATGCTCCGCGGCGGTCTCCGTTTTCCCCTGCCGGTACAGTTCCAGCCCCAGGGCGGCCACGGCCGCAGCCCGCTGCCGGCTGACATGCGGCGGAGCAAACACAGCCTGCTCCCCCAGGGTTTCCAGGATGACCTTCCGGAAAACAGGCACCCCGTCGCCCAGGAAGATGACCTTTTTCCCCAGGAAGCGCGCTTCTTCCAATATATCCCGGATATC
Source organism: Lachnospiraceae bacterium (assembly GCA_045616945.1). Taxonomy (GTDB): domain Bacteria; phylum Bacillota; class Clostridia; order Lachnospirales; family Lachnospiraceae; genus UBA6987. The sequence continues at coordinate 4,864 of JAZLHR010000065.1, forward strand.
CGCCGCCTCGGAGGGCCGGATCACCTGCAGATGATTTTCTTCGTCGAAGGAATAAAGCCCGGTGTAGACCTGCCCGCGCTTTGCGTCCATGATCGGGCAGATGGTATCCCGGCTGCCGAACAGGCTGTAAGCCATCGCATCCAGCGTCGGCACGGAGACCAGCGGCTTTTTCAAGGCCAGCCCCAGCCCCTTGGCCGTCGCGGCGCCGATCCGCAGCCCCGTAAAGGATCCCGGCCCGCCCGCTACGGCGATGGCATCTATTTCCTCCAGCTTCTGCTCGGTCATGCGGACGATCTCGTCCAGCATCGGCAGCAGCGTCTGCGAATGTGTCTTCTTATAATTGACGGTATATTCCGCAATGACCGTTTCTTCGTCCAGTACCGCGACGGACGCGACCAGCGATGCGCTCTCTATCCCGATGATCTTCATTCTGCTTCCTCCGAAACCGTGATGCGCCGGAAATCCGTTCCCCGCGCAGGATCCTTTTCTATCCGGATATATACCGTATGCGGCGGCAGAAGGCCCCGCACCATGCTGCCCCATTCTACCAGGCAGACTCCGTCGCCGTAAAAATATTCATCGGCGCCGATGGCTTCCAGTTCTTCCTCTTCTTCCAGGCGGTAAACATCCATGTGATACAGGGGCAGCCTTCCCTCTTCGTAGCACTGCACGATCGTGAAGGTCGGGCTGCTGACGGGCTCGGTGATGCCCAGCCCGGCCGCGAAGCCCTGCGCAAACACGGTCTTGCCCACGCCCAGATCCCCATCCAGCGCGAATACGCTTCCCGCGGCAGCCTCCTGCCCCATGCGGAACCCCAATGCTCTGGTTTCCTTTTCCTGATCGGTTTCAATGATTTTTTCCATGACCGCCGCCTGCCTGAAAGCTTCGAATCAAAAAGCTTACTTTTTTATAGATGAGCATCGTGATCATCGATACCAGGATGCCTTTTGCCAAATTGAAGGGGCCGACACACAGCAGCGCGAATCCCCAAACGGAGCCGATGGCCGGATGGATGGCCGCTCCCGCCGTCAGAATAGCCTCCATCGGCATGAATTTCGAATAAAAGGGAAGCATGACCAATGCATTGACCGCAATGCTCACGGCCGTCATCGAAACCGTTCCCAGGGCCAGGGAGACCGCTGCAGTCTTTTTCGTCTTCCGGTGCCGGTAAATGAGCCCGGCCGGCAGGACCAGGCTGCAGCCCACCGCGAAATTCGCCAATTCTCCCACATATCCCGTAGAGGTCGGCTTCAGCAGCAGCTTGACCGCGATCTTCACCCCTTCGATCACAACGCCTGCTGCCGGCCCGAGGGCATAGCTGCCGATCAGCACCGGCACCTCGGAAATATCGAGTTTGTAGAATTCCGGGGCCAGAAAAAGCAGAGGAAACTCAAAAAGCATGAGCAGCCCCGCCAATGCCCCCAGCATTCCCATCAGGACGGTATTTCTTGTGGACCAAAAACGATTCATACAAGCACCTTAACCATTTCCGCGCGTTCCGGGCCGCGCCGTACAATAAAAAGCGACCGGCTGCAGGGAGCAGCCGGTTTCCTGCCTGTGACATTTTACCCGAAAAGCGGCGTCGGGTAGAGACCTTCTTCCACCATTCTCGTAAATTCCTTCGTTACGGCCTCTTTATCTTCCCGATAAGTGATGCCGAACCAGGTGTCCGGCGTTGGCAGGACCTTCACGCCGGCCGTCCCGGCCTTCAGCATACGGTCGACCACGCCTGGCAGCAGATATTCTTCTTTCAAAGGATTCTTTTCAAGGGCCTCCTGCAGGAACGGGCGGAAGCCGCGATCCAGTTCCTCCATGAGGGCAGGCGTAAAGCCCCACATATTCATGGAAACATAACTGTCCGGACTTACCTCGACCGTTTCGCCCGCACGGCTTCCGAAAACACGTCCGTCTTCGCGCATAGCCAGACCTCCGGTCTCCTGCACGCCGGAAAGATTGCCTTTTTCGTCCAGCATGCAGACGCCGCGCGTCACGCCGCCGTTGCTGCTCAGCGTATTCCGGAGCACAAAACCGGCCATGACGAACTGCGCGGGGACTTCCGGCCGCTTTATCCCGGCCGCTTCCGCGGCTTCGGCCTGTTCCTCCTGCTGCGCCAGATAATCGAACACCAGCTTCAGAGCCGTTCTTCCGTAGTAATCATCCGCGTTGATGACCGCGAAGGGGCCGTCCACCAATTTCTTTGCGACCAGGACCGCATGCCCCGTTCCCCAGGGCTTATTTCTTTCCGCAGGGCAAGAAAAGCCCTCCGGCAGCGCATCGATCTCCTGAAACGCATATTCCACATCCATTACCCGGGCGATCCGGTCACCGATCACTTCCCTGAAATCCTTTTCCAGCGATCTGCGGATCACAAAGATGACTTTGCGGAAGCCGGCTTCCCGGGCATCATACAGGGAATAATCCATAATGATCTCACCGGAGGGGCCGACTTTTGCCAGCTGTTTTACGCCTGCGCCGTAACGGCTGCCGATACCGGCTGCCATGATCACCAATACGGGGGTCTTTTTCATACTTTCATTCCTCCCGGAGCCGGTCAACCCAAACTCACATATGGTATTATACTATCCCGCCGCAGGAAAGTCCATCACTTCTTCCGCGGCTGCATGTCCGGCTTTTCACGCGGTGAAAAGTTTCCTCCGATGCTTCTCCCCTGCTCCGTTCACAGGAAAAACACTTTACTTTAAGCCCCTTTCGTTGTATAATCAAGTCTCTGAAAAATCAATATTTCAGGAGGCATGCTTATGAAGAAAAGCAAAAAGCTGGTGCCTGCCCTTTTACTGATAAGTGCCGTCGGCCTGGGGCTGACGGGAAAGCCGGTGAAAGCACAGGGGATACAGGCACAGGAGCCTAAGGCCCCGGCGGCAGAGGCCCTCGGCGCGGCTCCCGGCTCGGAAGCGGTCCTTGCGAAGGGCATCTATCTGGGCGGACAGAGTCTGGGCGGCATGACGGAATCACAGGCCAAGGCATACATGGAAATCTACATGCAGTCCATCGCCGATAAGGATTACATGCTCTATTTTGCGGAACCCGAGCCGGTCGAGAAGGAACCTGTCGACATCGACGACGATCCTTTTGAAGGCGGCGCAGACGATTCGGAAAGCCATTCCGAGGCCGCACAGAAGCAGGAAGCCGGCGAAAGCGAAGCTGCCGGTACGGAAGATCCTTCCGCCGAACCTTCTTCCGGCGCAGCCGAGGATCCGACCGCTCCCGAAGAGCCCGAACCGCTCCCCGAGCCGAAATACACCTACTCGTTCCCTCTCAGTGAATTCGGTCTTACGTGGGACCTGGACAGCACCATTGCCGGAGCAGCCACGCTGGGACAGACCGGCAAGCTGATCGAGCGCTACAAGCTGCTGATGGATCTGCAGGCGGATGAAGTCCAGCTGCCCATCACCTATTCGCTGGATTCCGATCTGATCCGGAGCAAGGTGGAAGCCGCGGCGAAGGATCTGTATATAAAGCCTGTCAACGCCTCCATCAGGCAGCACTACCTGAACGGCAGTGACTGTGAATTTATTGTCACCCCCGATACGCTCGGACAGTACGTGGATGTGGAAGCCACCATCAATGCGATCATGGCCTCCTTCGACAGCGGGATCAAGAGCGGGCTTTCCGCCTACGGTTCCTTCTATCAGACAGAAGCGGACATTACGGGGGAGGCGCTGCGCACCATCGATGCCTCTCTCGGCCATTTCCGTTCCAATTTCAGTCCCGATGAAAACCGCGGCCAGAACATCATCAAGGCAGCCGGGATCATCGACGGGACCCTGCTGATGCCCGGGGAAGTCTTCTATACCGACTATACCCTGGATCCTACCGGCAAATACAGCACCAAAGACGGCTGGCTGCTCGATTCCGTATATTCCGGCGGCAAAGTCGTGGAGGGAAGCGGCGGAGGTGTCTGCCAGATCGCTACGACCCTGTACAACGCCGTGATGCGGGCGGAACTGGAAGTCGTAAAGCGTCAGAACCACTCCATGCTGGTCACATATGTGGATCCGAGCATGGATGCAGCGCTGGCCACCGGTTCCAAGGAATTCGCTTTCCGCAACAACCGCAAGACGCCCGTCTATATCGAAGCCCGTATCGACAACTACATCGGTCTGGTGTTCGTCATCTGGGGACATGAGACCCGCGATCCCAACCGTTCCGTAAAATTTGTTTCCACCACGAAGGAAGACGGCCTGTATTATCAGGATCTGCTCGATACCTACTACTATCATCCGGATCAGGACTTTTCCCACACCGATCTGCGTACCGGTTCCCACCATCCCAAGGTCAGATCCCGCCTGTACAAGGAGGTCTATTACAACGGTGAACTGGTTTCCCGGGAACTCATCAGCACAGATACCTACAACGGTACCACGGCGGTCTATGACGTCGGTACCAAGGACCTTCTGACCAATGAGAAGGGAGAACCGCTGGAGCTGGACGGCAGCGTGGTATTTGACGGCCGCGAATACGCCAACAACTACGTTTTCCTGAAGGATCTGATCAGTTCCGCGGACGGTGTTCCTTACAAAGCGAAGAACGGCAATTATCTCCTGCTGACGGATCATTGCTATAAGACAGCTTACCAGGGCGGCACGGCGGCGTTCCCGAGGACCGAATACAAACTGCAGACCGACAGCCTCGGCCGGTATCTGCTTCTGGAGGAGATCGTTCTGCAGGACGGCAGCAAGCTTTCCCAGACAGATCCCCAATTCGTATTGATGTCCGAGGTCGTAACGGAAACAGTTTCCGGATCCAAGAAGATCATCATGAAAGCGGACGGCAGCTACCTGCTTATTTCCGAGTGCAAGCTGGACCAGAACGGCAAGCCCATGAAGGATTCCGGAGGCAATTACATTCCCGCGCCGGTCGAGGAACCGACAGAGGAACCGACAGAGGAGCCGACACAGGAGCCGACACAGGGACCTGCCGAAGGCAGTTCCGAGGAAGTCCCTCCCGCGGAACCTTCCGCACCGGAGGAACCTTCCCCGCAGGAAGAACCTCCTGCACAGGAAAGCCAGCCGGCAGCCTGAACGTCCCCAAAACCGTAAAAACTGTGAATATCTAAAGTGCACCCCTTGTCAAGGACAACTTTGATTTTTAGGGGTGCACTTTAATAAAAAGCAAGGCTATAATGTCCTGCGAAAGTAAACAGGCTTTCGGACGTGCGCCGCATATTTTGATATGAATATCTATTGTCATCACGAAATGGAGGAACCCTATGCCCGATAATATTGAAGTATTAATATCCTTGTTTGAAGCCATGAAGGATACGCAGCTGTCAGATGACATCAAGGATCTCTTGAAAAACCTGTCGGCGACGGGACTGAGCAAAAACGACATACAGAAACTGAAGGCTCAGCTGCAGGACACACTGGATAATCTGGCAAAATTTCATCCTGACCTGACAAAAGTGAAGCTGGGTGCGGAAGAACTTGCCAATTATGAAAAATTCTCAAAGCTTGCGGAAGAGGCGAAACCCATCCTGGATAAGAAAGAAGAGGAGCTGGGACTGCCGGCGCTCATGAAGGAGCGGGATGAATTGGACAAGAAGATTGCGGTAAAGGGCCTCGAACTGGACAATGCCGATGCTTCCCAAAAGCAGAAACTCAAGGATGAATTAAAGGCTCTGCAAAAACGCTACAACACGGTGCGTTCGCAGACCAATCTAAAGATTGGTGAAAGCTATCAAGAACGGGATGCCTATAGCCTCCCCAATGAGCGCAAACATACGGCGCTTGCTAATTTTAATGCAACTATCCCCGAACATGAGTCCGTTGCCAAGGATGACTATCGGGGAAGATTGCACGCGGCGGGGGATACGCTGCAAAACGGAGAGAATATACGCCGGACATCCGATGCGGTGGGGGCTTCCCTGAACACACTGCGCGATGTCCTGCAAAAAAGTGAACTGACAGAATCCGGCAGACAGTCCGTTCAGAAGGTATTCCAGTTGATGGAGGGAACGCAAAAAGCATTCACCTCGAGCCTGCTGTCTCCAAAGCTTTCCTCCCTGAAAAAACAAGTCGATGCCATGAGCCGGGGGGAGTCTGACTCCGCGGAGTTCAAAAACTTCCGGACGGCGCTGACGGAAGCGCTGAAGGTGGGCGGCGACATGAAAAAGCTTTACGACATGGCGGATGTCTATGCCTTGGAAAAAACGAAAAACGGCAATCCCTCCTCACTGGGCGGCAAGAATCGTCTGGAGGCCGCACGGAAAGTTAAGAGCGTGTTGAAAGATGTCGTGCAAGAGCAGGAGCGGGCCGCGGCCAACGAGCAGCAGATCAGAGAGCCCAGCGGTGATATGTCAAGCCTTAGATGAGAAATGATTCGCATGTTTTTTACTCATTTCGGGCAAGGCGCAAAAAACTCACCTAAGCCCAGTCGA
>JAZLHR010000066.1:0-7382 GCA_045616945.1 Lachnospiraceae bacterium
CCTGAACGAAGATCCCGGCCTGCAGCGCACACTGATCGGTGAGGGCGTCGGTACCGCTATCGCGGCTCTGTGCGGCGCTCCCGCCAACACCACCTACGGTGAAAACACGGGCGTTCTGCCTCTGACCAAGGTTTACGATCCATTCGTGGTTCGTCTGGCTGCCTTCTTTGCCATTATCCTCAGCTTCTGCCCTAAGTTCGCGGCTATCATCACCGCAATGCCTGCTGCTACCATCGGCGGCGTTTCCATCATCCTGTACGGCATGATCTCCGCCATCGGCGTCCGCAACATGGTTGAGAACAAGACCAACTTCCAGCTGAGCCGCAACGTTATCATCGCTGCCGTCATCCTGGGTCTGGCGCTGGGCATCAACTTCTCCGGCAACCTGGGCGCGGATATCACCCTGGCCGGCAACAACGCTACCGGTGCCATCAGCTTCACCATCGGCGCCATCAAGGTAAGCCTGTCCGGTCTGGCCGTTGCCTCTATCGTGGGTATCATTCTGAACGCCATCCTGCCGGGCGGCCGTGAAGAATATATGCCTTCGGAAGGCAATTCCGGTTCTCTGGGCAAATATTGATTCGCTTTCCGCACTGCGAAGCCGCTTCTCCGAGAGGGGGAGCGGCTTTTTGTGTCTGATGTGCCCCTTGCGCTTCCGGCGCGGCAGGAGTATAATACCCCGGACTGTGTTGCGAAGGAGGAACTGCGATGTACCACTATGAAACGCACCTGCATACGGCACCGGTCAGCAAATGTGCCTGGGCGGGCGTCAGGGAAACGCTTCTGTACTATAAAAATCTGGGATATGACGGGGTATTCATCACCAATCATTTTCTGGACGGGAGTATCCGGATCAGTAAATCGCTCCCTTATGAGGAAAAACTGGAATTTTATGTCAGCGATTATCTGGCGGGCAAAAAGCTCGAAAAGGAAATCGGGATAAAGGTCTTCTTCGGCGCGGAGCTTTCGGATGACGACGGCCACGATTTTCTGGTTTACGGCCTCACGCCGGATTGGTTCCGGGCGCATCCGGAGATCATGGAAATGAAGAAGACGGACGAGCTGGCTTTCATGCGTGCCGAGGGCGGCTTTGTCGTGCATGCCCACCCTTTCCGGGAAGCAAAATATATCAACCATATCCGTCTGTATCCGCGCAGCGTGGATGCCGTGGAGGTCATCAATGCCCATCGGACGGATTTTGAAAACCATATGGCGGCGCAGTATGCGGAAGATTACGGCCTGCTTGTGACTGCCGGTACGGATAATCATGTCGCGGGCGGCTGCACCTGCAGGCAGCTTGCCGGGGTGGAATGTGAGCAGCCCTTGGAGAGTGAGGCGGATTATATCCGTTCCGTCAGGGAAGGCAGCCTGCGGATCTTTGAACTGGAGCAGCATTTTGACCGTGCGGAGGGGGTTCACCGTTCCGAAGACAAGCTCTCCCTGCAGGTGCATCTGAGGCAGGAGACCGATCCGGCAGACGGCGCCCGCTGGCAGCTGGACTGCGGAGACGGTGTTCAGGCGATCACGGAATCGGAAGAAGTCCTGCCGTTAAATGACCGCACCGCACTGAAATGCTGGACGCTCCGCCCCGCGGAAGAAAACGGGGATGCCTGCCTGCGCTTCAGGTATGCCGCGGAGGGCGCCGAGCCCCGCAGCACCTTCGAGATCTCCATGAAGGTGAAGGACGGCCAGTGGATGAAGAGCATGCACGATTTTCTGTAAAAAAAGGGAGAACCGATGAATAAGAAAGAAGTAGCCGAAATCAAGAAGCGTTTTACCAAGAAAAACGCATCGTTTTCGCGCATGGCAGGCTGCTATGTGGATATGAACCACGAAAAGGTATGCAGCTTCAACGGCCAGTTTCTGACGCTGCCGGAAAATGAATTCCACAAGTACCTGGAGATCGCGGGCAAAACGCTCTCGGGGACCATGGGCAACAATTTGCTGAACCTGTCCTTTCTGGCGGGGGAGGAGGCTGCGGGGGGACATCAGCACGCTTTGATGGCGCTGCGCGAATCCGGCCTGCAGAACGAGGAAATGCTGGATGCGTGGTATGATATGGTCATCGCGCAGTACAAGCATGTGGGCAACTATCTGATACTGCTGTATCTGGACGCTTACGATGTGCCCATGCGTACGAAGGACGGACAGAAGCTGGATGATTCCGAGGAGGTCTATACCTACCTGCTCTGCGCCGTCTGCCCGGTCGAACTGACGAAAGCCGGGCTGGAATATCGCAGGGAGGAAAACTGTTTTGCCGCGCGTGACCGCGATTGGGTGGTCGGTGCGCCGGAAAGCGGCTTCCTGTTCCCGTCGTTCCGCGGCCGCAGCACGGATATTCATGAAGCTCTGTTTTATACCCGCGATGCCAAGCTGCCGCATGACGAGATGATGGAAAAGATCCTCGGCTGCAGCATCACGCACACGGCGGCGGAGCATAAGAAGGCCTTTTCCGAGCTTTTGATGGACGGCCTGGAGGGCGGCGCACAGCCGGCGGAGGACCTGTATCTGGATGTGCAGAAAAATCTGCAGGATTTTGTGGCGCTGGATGAAGACGGCCCCGAGGACCGGGAACCGCTCCTGCTGGACGGAGATGTGGTGCGGAAGGCTCTGCGGGAGGCACAGCTGCCGGAGGAAAAGACGGAAAGCTTGACGGCTGCCGTCTGTGAAGTGTTCGGCCAGAAGCCGCCGCTCCTGGAACAGGTCGTCGATAAAAATGCACTGAAAAATAACGATGTCCGCCTGGAAAAGAACCGTCTGCAGCGTCTGCTGGCGGATTCGCTGGCGGAAACCGGCGCTTTGAAGGAAAAAACCGATCAGCTGCAGGAGGAAAAGCAGTCCCTGCGGGCGGAAAGCGAAGCTCTTCGGCGCGAAAAGGACAGCCTGCAGGCCGAGGCGGCCCGTCTGCGCGAGGAAGCCGCGTCGGAGGAGGAAGATTCCGATTATGCGGTCTCGGTACGGATAGACGACGGAAAGGCCGCCTTTATCCGCACGGAATATGTGGACGGGGAAAGATATCTGCTGATCCCGCTGGACCACGGCGAGACCGTGCTGGTGAACGGCGAGGAAGCAGAAGTATAAGCAAGAAAAGCACCGCGCTGCGGCAGGACCGTGCGCGGCGGGAAGCAGAAATAAAGGCGGAAGAAATTACATGCTGGAACTGAAAAATCTGAGCTATCTGGTGCAGGATGAGAACGGCGCGGAAAAAGCCATCATCGATAATCTGAATCTGACAGTCAAAGACGGACAATTTGTAGTGATCACGGGCCCGAACGGCAGCGGCAAGTCCACGCTGGCCAAGTTGATCATGGGCATTTACCCGGCCACGTCCGGGCAGATATTGCTGGATGGGCAGGATATCACCGCGCACGGTGTCACGCAGCGCGCCAAGGAAGGCATCAGCTTCGCATTTCAGCAGCCGGTGCATTTCAAGGGCATCCGCGTGATCGATCTGCTGCGGCTCGCGGTAGGCAAGCAGATCTCCATTCCGCTGGCCTGCACCTATCTGTCCCGGGTCGGCCTGTGCGCCAAGGATTATATCAACCGGGAAGTCAATCAGTCCCTGTCCGGCGGCGAGCTGAAGCGGATCGAGATCGCTACGGTATTGGCACGCGGCACCCGTTTCTCCATTTTCGATGAGCCGGAGGCGGGGATCGATATCTGGAGCTTCCAGAACCTGATCCAGGTATTCACTTCCGCACGCGAGTCCGTGAAGGGCACGGTCCTGATCATTTCTCATCAGGAACGCATCCTGGGGATCGCGGATGAGATCGTGGTGATCGACGGCGGAAAAGTGAAAAAGCAGGGCCCCCGCGAAGCGATCCTTCCGGAAATATTGGGGACCTCGGCCGCAGTCAATATGGCCTGCAGCCGTCTGAACTAGGAGGTGCGCTATGCTGGATGCCATTCAGAAACAGCTGATCGAAGAAATCGCGGACCTGCACGGTGTGCCGGAGGGCGCCTATAATATCCGCGCCAACGGGACCACGGCCGGCCGCAGCACCACCGCCAATATCGACATTATTACCAAAACGGACAAGCCCGGTATCGATATCCGCATTCAAGACGGCACAAAAAATGAAAGCGTGCATATCCCCGTGGTGCTGAGCGAATCCGGCATCAAGGAAACGGTCTACAACGATTTTTATATCGGAGAGGACTGCGATGTGACCATCGTGGCCGGCTGCGGTATTTCGAACTGCGGCAATCAGGACTCCGAGCATGACGGGATCCACCGCTTTTTCATCGGGAAAAACTCGCATATGAAATATGTCGAGAAGCATTACGGCGCCGGGGACGGTCTGGGCAAGCGCATACTGAACCCCGTGACCGAGGTGTACCAGCAGGAGGGCAGCAGTGCCGAACTGGAAATGACGCAGATCAAGGGCGTGGATTCCACCCGCCGCGTGACGAAGGCGGAGCTGGCGGCAGGCGCCTCCCTGATCGTGCATGAGGCATTGATGACTCACGGCGAACAGCTGGCGGAAAGCGTTTATACCGTGAATCTGAACGGGGAGGATTCCAGCACGGACGTGATCTCCCGTTCCGTGGCCAGGGACCGTTCCGTGCAGACCTTCGAGGCCAGCGTCATCGGCAATACCCGCTGCCACGGCCACGCGGAATGTGACGCGATCATCATGGACAAGGCCCGCGTGATCGCGGTGCCGCGTCTGGAGGCAAATGATGTGGATGCCGCGCTGATCCATGAGGCCGCCATCGGCAAGATTGCCGGGGAACAGCTGATCAAGCTGATGTCGCTCGGACTCACCGAACAGGAAGCCGAAGAACAGATCATCAGCGGATTTCTGCGCTGAAATCGAGGAAAAGGGCGATATTTCCGCCGAAAAACGGCAGAAGTACCGCCCTGTCCCTGTATTAAGAGGAGAAAAGTATGAAATATCCCGAATTTTTGAAGGACGGAGGGACCATCGGCTTTGCGGCGCCCTCGTTCGGCGCGGCAGCGGAGCCGTATTATTCCGCCTTTCAGAATGCTTTGAGGCGTTTCCGTGCGCAGGGCTTCCGCTGTGTGACGGGCCCGAATGTCTATGCCTCGGACGGGGTGGGGATCTCCTCCACGCCGGAAAATTGCGGCCGTGAGCTGACGGAATGTTACTGCTCCCCGGACAGCGACGTGCTGCTTTCCGTCGGCGGGGGCGAATTGATGAACGAAACACTGGAGCATGTGGACCTTGACCGCCTGCGGGGCGCGCGGCCGAAGTGGTTCATGGGCTATTCCGACAATACGCACCTGGGCTTCCTGCTGCCGACGCTCTGCGATACGGCTTCTCTCTATGCCCCCTGCGCGCCGGCTTTCGGCATGGAGCCGCTCCACCCCGCGGTGGAAGACGCCTGGCAGCTGCTTCGCGGGCAGAAGCTTGCATTCCGGAGCTATGACGGCTGGGAGAAGGACTCTCTGAAAAGCCCCGACTGTCCTCTGGCACCGTATCATATCACCGAGGAAAATGTGCCGGTCTTCCGGAACTGGGACGGGGCAGCGCTGCGGGGACGGCTGCTCGGCGGCTGCCTGGATGTGCTGAATAATCTGGCCGGGACGGAATTCGACCGGGTGCCGGAGTTCTGCGAGCGGTACCGTGAAAACGGGATCGTATGGTTCCTGGAATCCTGCGACCTCGGGATGGCGGATATCCGGCGCGCTCTGTGGCATCTGGAACATGCGGGCTGGTTCCGGTATGCGAAGGGCTTTCTGATCGGCCGGCCGCTGCATTTCGGCGAGGTAAGCTTCGGGATAGACCGGCATGAGGCGGTGATGAGCCGTCTGGGATGCACCGGCCTCCCGGTACTGATGGACCTGGATATCGGGCATCTGCCGCCCATGCTGCCGCTGATGTGCGGAGCTCTGGCGGAGATCACGCCTGCGCCGCACGGGATCGGCATCCGTTATATCCTGCAATGAAAAATCCGCCCCGGGGCAGCGGTTCCCGGTGCCGGGAAAGGCTTGACCTTTGAGCGGAATTCTACTATACTTTCGTTATATTCATTCGTGGACCGGCTGTGCCGGGAGGAGGTAAAAATGCTTTTTCATGATGTTCCCCAAAGTCAGGGCGTCGTCAATGCTCTGAAGCGGGCAAAACAGTTCGCGGAGATCCGCTGGACGCCCGTTGACTGGCTGCCTCACAACGTTCGTGTCTACAACTATCAGGACGGAAAGCATATCGGCGAGCGTCTGGAGACCTACGATCCGCCCTTCATGCAGCAGATTGGTATGGTTTACTCCTCCACCCGCGCCGTGGAAAAGTTCATGGGCTTCAACGTTTCCATCGAGACCTTCATGACGGCCATGATCAATCCCCGCAGCGTGCTCTTCACGCGCAATCTGTTCGGCACCGGCGGTCACGGCATGGGCACCTACTACGGTATCGTCTGCTCCTGCTATGTCAGCTATGTACTGGATATGCCCTATCGCTTCTCCACGCATCAGTTCCCGACTCTGCCCGGCATTACCGAGGTGGACACCTCGAACCTGGACAATCTGCAGCTGTGCGACCCGGTAGATAATCCCAATTCCCATATCGCCGTCATCACGGATATCGTGCGTGACGAAAACGGGCATGTCGTAGAGATCGAAGTGTCCGAAAGCACCCAGCCTTATGTGCGTGCGCGCCGCTTTATCCCGGCTGCTTTCCGGGCATATTGGCTGAACAACGGCTATAAGGTACTGCGTTACAGCGGTCTGGACAAAATCACCTATACGCCTTCTCCGTTCGTACCGCTGCCCGGCGATCCGGAAGCCGCTCCGGAGATCAACTGGGATATCCAGCCGAATTTCGGCAACAAGGCCAACTACATCCTCGGCTGGGACCGCGACAGAGTGGAACTGGATATCATGAAGGCGGGCTGGGAAAGCGTGGAAGTAACTTCACCGGACGGCAGCGTGAAGAGCTATCCGATCGAAGATATGACCGTATATCCGACCGAAACGACCCCCGGCTTCTACAGTGCCTGCTGCGTTAAGGAGGGAAAGAAGAGCGCTTCCGTTTCCTGGTGCCTGGTAGACCTGCAGGTGAAGACGGACAAGCTGGTATTCGGCGTCAATGAGCCGATCACGGTGCATTATAAGAACAGCCTGAACGATCCGATCCACCACTGGTTCGTGAACCGCGACGATAATTATATCAAGACCGCCGGTCATATCGAGAACGGTGTTTCCGAGGGCACGATCCAGCTGACGGGCGCAGATAAGCCCGGCAAGTATTGGTTTGAGATCATCGCCAAGGGCGCTTACGGGAGCTATACTTCGAAGTTTGTACACTTTGAGGTGCAGTAAGTATACATCCGGACAGTCCGCACCTCTGCGTGCCGGGTTCCGGCTTATATGGACCCTATAAAACCCGGGAGACCGGGAGCGGGCTGTCCCGCTCCCG
>JAZLHR010000067.1:0-12731 GCA_045616945.1 Lachnospiraceae bacterium
ACCAACCCCTTCGAGCTTTTCCTTGATTACGGCAACCAGATCAAGGCCCGTGCCAAGTGCGAGCAGACCTTCCTGGTCCAGCTGGCCAACGGTACCGAGGGCTACCTGCCCACCGAAAAGGCTGAACTGGGCGGCCACTACTCCGCGTTCATCGCTTCCGGTCAGGTCGGCCACATTGGCGGTGATCAGCTGGTCCGCGAGACCCTGAAGGACATCAACAGCCTCTTCTGATCTGCGTACCCGGCGGCCTGCTGCCGGACAGAAACCGAAAATACAAGAGCATCAGTCGGCCGAAAAAGGCCTGCTGATGCTCTTATTTGCTGTCAGGGAGCGCGGCTGCGGAGGAACTTGAAAGCGCGTACGCATCTATGTTACAATTCTCCAAGAGGTCTGAGTGCCGGATTTGTAACGGCTTCAGCCGCGGGTACACCCCGGAATTTCGAAAAGAAATGTCAAATAGTAATATTCCGCCCATCCTCAAACTTTTCAGGGGATCTTGTGTCCCTCCTGCCGGCTTCCGCGTAAAACGGAGGCCGGCTGTTTGTATGCAGCAATACTTATGACTGTCATTGCTCAAAAATGCCGAATATAAAAGGTGTTTTTTCCCGAACCTTGTATTTCAAGTTTGCCTTGATTGACCATGGCACGAAGGTTTCGTTCCACCGTTCTGGCACTGATGTTGGGACAAAGCTCGAGAATTTCACGCTTGGTGAATCTTCCAATCATGCTTTCAACCGCCTTTCGGACAGTATCTTCGGATGCCGGGGATATGATTCCCATTCGGTCTTCAAAGTCACGATATGCACTGACGATGATCCCGAGCAGATATTTCAAAAAGGGCGTGGGATCATCCTTTCCTTCATGCCAGCCGGTTTGGGACAGCTCAAGTGCATCGTAATATGCCCCCTTGGTTTGGGCAATCTTGGCTTCAAGGGAAATGTATTTTCCGACTTCATATCCAGCACGGTAGAGGAGCAGCGTGGTGAGAAGTCTTGACATCCTTCCGTTTCCGTCAATGAAAGGATGAATACAGAGAAAATCGTGAATGAAGATCGGAATAAGGATCAGCGGATCGACCCTGCCTTCACCGATGGCACGATTATATGCGTCACATAGTTCCTGAATGGCGGGGGCTGTTTCATACGGGGCAGGAGTCGTGAACAGTGTATATGTTTTTCCGGCTGTATCCTCTGCACTGATATAGTTCTGGACGTTTTTGAAGCTTCCGCCAAATGCCGAGTCCGTGTGGCTGAACATGATTTTGTGAAGCTGAAGGATATAGTTTGGCGTCAGGGGAATATATTCAAAATTTTCGTGAACAATATTCAGGGCATCGCGATATCCGGCAATCTCGCTCTCATTTCTGTTCCGTGGGGCGGCTTTTTCATTCATCAGCTTGCGCAGCCGTGTCTCTGTTGTGCGGATTCCCTCAATTTCATTGGAGGCTTCGGTGCTTTGAATTTTAGCGATCTCCACAAGTCTGTCGAGCTGTTCCGGTTTCTGCCTGAGATACAGCGACTGTTTGCCTCTCTCCTCGTGTATCTGCGAAAGATAGTTCACAACTTCCGTGCCCCACAGCTGATCTTTCAATTTCGTGTAATCAAATTGCCTCATTCCCGTCACACTCCTTTTATTCTCGCCAATTATACCATATATGGCGAGAATAACAAGAGAACAATGTGAAAAATAATTCTTTATGCAGTCTTATTTCCGCGATTCGGAAGAAAGATCCGAACGAAAATCAAAGCTTCATCCGGCTGCTCCTGCGAGGATTGCCAATATGCGGGAATATGCGGGAAAAATGGCCTGCCCGGAGCATTTCCTTTGACATTTTGCGCATGGACGGCTATATTTAGGTGTGCGATGAATGTATTGCAGATTCAAAATCGGACCCTTGAGACAGAGTACATGGAGGTGCAGATATGCCCGGACCGGAAGACAGGATATTGAGAGAAAAAGAAGATTATTCAGAAGACGAGCTTGAGGTTCGGCAGGATGCTGCTCCCGGCGAAGAGGGGGCGCAGAACGGGGCAGACGTACAGCGTTTCGAGGAGCTTTCCCGCCTTGCACGCGAGCGTGACTACGCGGAGCTGGAGCAGAGGCGTCAGCGCGCCCTCATGGGGGAGGCTGAGTACAAACGGCTTATGGCTGACTACCGCGCCGCTGTGGATCAGCTGGAAAACGACCTCGGTATGAAAATCGAGGATATTGAGCGTCTGCACACTGTTGCCAGAATGTACGATATCCGCGACGGGGCATATGAGGATTACAAGAGCATTACCAACAGGCGTCATTTGTTCTTTGGATTGGTTGAGCGGCTGCGTCAGAGTCAGGAGCCGGAGGAAGTCAAAAAGCAGGAGTACGACGAGGGCATCTTTGAACTTGCCAGAAAGGATCATCCGTGGCTCAAGAATTGGAGTACGGATGCGCTGAAAATGTGCTTCGGCGCCGAGATCCCTCACCGTCCCCGGCGTGAGGATACCGTCGGTGAAAAGAGCGGCTCCGCCTATGAAGCGGAGCTCGAAGCGGAAAGGCAGCATTTCTATGGTGCGTTCAACGAGCTGAGGGAGCTGATGCACGCTTATGACAAGGAACATCCCGGCAATCCTCAGACCGAGGCGGAAAAAAAGCTCGAAAAGTTCTGGGATCAGTTATGGAAAGTCAATAATGCGACAAGCAGCGACCTGCCGCACGACATCATCCGGGAAATACGCAGCGTGCTGACGCCCAAGGAACCCTTCGGCAGTGGTGAACGGCCGGTCAGTGATGCAGACAAGCTGCTGGATATTTACTTCGATTACCTTCAAACGGTACATAATGATCAGGATCCGACCGAGCTTGTTCCCACGGAGGAGGAAAAACATATCCTCGATCTGCTTTATCACGGCATTTCAGGGATGACACGATATGCCGATATGCTTGAGGAGGCCACGTGCGGTACGCTCGAGGTCCCGCCCGCCGAACAGGAAACGGAGAACGGCAAGAAGATCCACCGCGTCAACGCGGTCGGGAAAGCGCCGAAGCTGACAGAGAAGGCCCTTTCCGAGAAGGATGAGGATGCCGGGTTCCAGATGAATTACAGGGACGCCCGCTTTGAACCGCTTTTCCGGTTCAGCCCGAAGCCTTCCGACGTGATGCAGGGAAGCCTGGGCGATTGCTACTTCGTGGCTTCGCTTGCGGCGATCGCCGCACAGAATCCGTCGATCATCCGGAATGCGATGAGGGATAACCGGGACGGCACCGTTACCGTGCGTTTATTTACCGATAATTGTGAGCCGGTCTATGTCACGGTGGACAAGGCTGTTCCGCGTGTAAACGGGCAGCATCCCTATGCGCAGAATCAAGGGGAATCTCTCTGGGTCCAGATCATGGAGAGAGCATTTGTCCAATCCGGCCTGCACATCACGGGCGGCCTCGCAAAGGCTGAGGCAGGCACACTGAAAAGCAGCTATGCCGACATTGAGGGCGGCCTGGAGTGGAGGGCCATCTCCATGCTCATCGGCACGGAAGGCAGTGTTTTTTCCCAGTCAAGCCGGATCATAGACACACCGAAGCCGGGCAGTACGAACAGCTATACTCAGAAGGAGCTTGATTTCGTGAATGGGCTGAAGGACGACCTTGCGAACGGTCAGCTGCTGACTGCCTCCTTCGGCGGCAGCCGCAAAGGTCTGTTCGGGACCCCGCTTGACAAAAAACATGCAAATATCAGCGGCATTGACGCAAAGGAAGCCGGAATCTATACGCGTCACGCTTATTCCCTGAGCGCAGTGGAAGAAGAAAACGGCAAGTACTACATCACTGTCCGCAATCCTCACGGCCGCGGCGGTGTCAACACACTCGCAGACGGCAGCCTGATCGCCGCGGGCGCGGGCCTGGCCGAGGGCTACAGCCGGCTTGAACTTCGTGATTTCAGCACATATTTCGACAGTGTTTCCATCAACAGCGTTGACCTGACAGCTGCCATGGAGGAACGTTTGCCGGAGGCCGGGAACCTCGTACATCACTACGGCGGCGCCGTTTCCAGAATCGCCGAAACGCTGCGGGACACCGACAGCTCCCTGCTGTACTTCAATAATTCCGAAGCATTCCGCGCGTTCCGGGATGCTGCTCTCTCGCTTGACCGCGAGATGCAGAAGAAGATCCCCTCCGAGAAAAAGCTGAATGAGGGACTGGAGCGGTTCTTTGAAAAAGCCAGAGCGTACAGCGATCATTGTGAAAAAGAAAAGGAAATAGATCCCTTCAAGGATTCTTACCTCGCCCAGCGCCGGTATCAGGCTGCGAAAATCGCGTTGGAGATGAAGTCCGTTTATGATGCGAATAAAGGGAAGACGCTGCGTGACGCGTGGAACGAGTTTTCCTACCCGGCAGCCGAACATAAGGTGAACGTGCCGGTCACACCGAAGGCTTTGCTCGGCGTTTACAGGAAAGCTTCGGATAACATGGCCAAACGTTTCGAACTCCGCACAGGCGACTTTGCAAACAGGGAAACGCGGAACAAAATGTACACGTTCCTGAATAGCTTTGCCGAGGACGGCAGTGCGGAGAAACTGCAAAGGACACTTGCCGCTCAGAAGTCAGAAGGCGCGAGGTTCGACTGCATTCGCAAAAACGCGAGGACCGTCTGCACGATGCAGCTTATCCTCCGTCACGGGGAAAAGATCCTGCGGGCGATGGAGGCAGACGGAGTCGAGCTGGAAAACGGAAAGCTGAAGAGCATGCTTCTGGCCGGTGAAGGGATGGAACTGACGAAAAATCAAGGCAGGCAGAAGGACCGTTCCGTGAAAAACAGGGAACGGGGGATCACTCTCTGAAATATATTGTAATACCGTATATGCTGTAACAAAGTGCTTTCCGGCTCCGCCGCAGGGTTTTTGCAGCTCCGGCGGAATGACAAACAATACAGAACAGGAGATCGAAATGGAAGAACGGCAGAAGAAAAGCGGCGCACGGTTTTGGAAGGTGCTTCATACCGTGCTTATCGTGCTGGCAGGTCTGGCAGTCGTGCTGGGAATCCTCACCTTGGTGCTTGCCTTCCTCGGCGGCAAAAAGGCAGTGATTTTGAAAACGAATCTATACTGGAAAAAGGCAGATGCCGGGCATTTCATGTCTTTGCTCGTCAGCGAGAGCCGTCTGGAAGAACTGAAGAATGAATCGGATGAAACAGACAGTCCGACCCCGGCAAATCAGGATATTCAGGCCGGGGAATTGCTGGAAGCAATCATGCGCAGCGGCAGCTGGAAAATGACGGAGACCGAGACCGGCGGCCGGGCCGAATTCACTGTCCCGGATCTGTACTCCTATCTGGAAGACTATGATTTCGAAGAGGAGGGCGGCTGGGGAGACCTGTATGAGGATCTGGTCAATGCGGTCGAGGAGGGAGAGCTGCCTTCTGTAACGCACAAGGCCAAGCTCCGCTTCGTCAAGGTGGACGGACAAACGGTGATCCTTGCCACGAATGAATTGATGGATATGCTCTACGGCGGTCTTATCAGCTTCCGCAACGAAGCTGCGCAGCAATATATTGACACCTGGGAAGAAGTGATGAAGGAGGCGATTGGCTCATGAAAACGTGCAGCAGACGATTTGTATCCCGCTTCCTGGCTTTGTGCCTGAGTGCTGTGATGCTTCTGACCGTTCCTTTAGAAGCGAAGGCTTCCGGCTATGACCTGCCCATCTATACCGATCTGGTCCAGATGAACGAGTTCCGGACCGATCTGTATGATCCGCCCTACAGCGGATATTACGGCTATCTTGCCATGGAATTCTGCGGCACTGAGGCCAAAAGGTGTTCGATCCCCGTGCTTGTTAAGAATGGCTGCATTCTGATCCAGGCAGGGAGCTTTGCGGCTGAGGCCGGGCTTGGCTTGTCCGAGCCGAAAAAGGACGTCGTCCGCCTGAGTGCCTTTGAGAAAACGGTAGAGGCGGAGGTCGGCAAGACAAAGCTCACGCTGCAGCAGGGCCGTGTTTCCGAGGAATATGATGCGGGTCCTGCAACGATGTATCAGGACGGTGAATACTGGATCCCGCTGCAGGAGATCTGCTATCTCTTCGGTATGCAGATGCTTCCCTGCATGGATAGGGGCGGCTTCCTTTCCGTGCTCCTTCCGCAGGAGGATGTGCTGGATATTGCCGTCCGCGCTCAGTCCATCGTCACGACGAACCTGGAAGAATTGTATGACATGAACTTTTTCCAGAAGGAAGTGCTTTCCAAAAGCTCGCGCATCGTAGATGATCTGGACGGGATACTGCACTTTGAAGGAGACAAGGCTTTTGATTTTCTGGCTCTGGTGAATCCGTATTATGCCGTGAAGGAATTGGTCTTCGGACGCGATGAGGAAAATACCTATGCCCGGGACATCGTCACGGATATCCTGAATATGACGGATATGGAAGTCAAATTCCTTCAGTCCGACTCTTATGATCAGATCGACGCCTTTTTCAATTCGGCGGATATCCTGAGCAGCCTTCCGGAATCATCCGTTATCATCATGGACGAGCTGATGACAGGCGGAAAACATGCGCTGCCCGGGAGAATCGACTGGAAGCCGCTGTACAACCGGATCAGTAAGATCAGTACGGGTATCAGAAAGACCGGCGGCGTATCGGATTTTTTGACGTATCTGGGGATCGGCAAAACCCTGGCGGTCAGTGTGGTCAGGAGCTACGATATCCTGGAAGATATCCGCAATCAGGACGATATGGCTCGCAATGGCCTGCGCACCGGATTGGAACGTGCCAAAGAAGATAAAGATAAGAAAGCGATCCGGCGTCTGCAGTACAGTATCGATTCGATCATCAGCGCCTACGAGTTCGAGGGCATCAAAAGCGACTTGAGCAAATGGCGCATGATCGCGGAAAAGAACATGAGCGATGTCCTGGACATGATCTTTTCCTCTGCCATAGGCGCACCGGCTGTCGTACTGGATAAGCTGTACGTCACCACCACCGGTCTGTGTGAGCCGATGAAACAGGATCTGGCCAGTGCCGAGGCCTACCAAAAGTCTGCGGTCGCTTCCGGCATTACGGAAGATCTGCAGGCCGTAGTGACCGAAGCATATGGAGAACTGTTCAAAGGAACAGGGAAGAACAGCTTCCGCTCGGAAAAACTGGAGGAATTTGTCGAGCTTCTGTATGCGTATATCAAGGCGGACTATATCACCCGTTCCTACGGCCTTACGGCCATGATCCGGCAGCAGAACAAGAACAGCAACTGGAGTGCCGAAGAACGCAGAGTGGAAGAGGATGCCAAAATGCTGGCTGTGCTGGCAGCTTACAGTGACGGGACTTTTCGGGATCCGGAAGAAATGCATGAGCTGTTTCAAAGTGAAATGCCGCAGAACTTCCTGATGAATTATGTGACCCCGTCTTATGCCTGCATCCGCATGAAAATCGAAGATGATACCGCAGAAGGCGAAGCAGCTCCCGATGACTGGGAGGTCAGCATGCGCTTTGAGGATTTCCCGGTGCTGAATTTCCCCTTCGGACCGGCGGAGATCCTGGACGAAGAAGATCGGCTGGTATTCTATCTTCCTCTGCCCATTGACGAAGAATCCGCGAAGGAAATGTATCCGGATCTGACTGACAAAGTGGATGAGATTGCGGTGAGCTGCAGAAAGAAAGGCAGTGAAGAGGTTGCTCCGCTGCTGCAGGAAGTAAAGACAGAATGTATCGACGGTGTTTACACGCTGGATATTACCATGAAAGCCGCTGCGGACGAGGTGCTTGTCACGACGCAGAATTTGTCCTCCGAGGCCGATTCCTTCCACATAAGTATCAGCCATCCCATCGTTTCACTGTGCGGCCCCGAAGAGACGGAGGCAGAGAAGAAGATAAATGCCGACCTGAATACGATCTATGAATCTGCATGCAATACGGCGGATCAGTGCAGTACGCCCGGCGGATTCTACGATTTCTATATGACAGAGGTGGGGTATGTGGGAGGCATCCTGAGCATTACCTTCGACGAAACGATCTATGCCGGCGGCGCACGTCCGATACACGGGCAGTACAGCGTACAGTATGATATGGAGACCGGCGAACGGTTCTCGGCCGGGAATCTTATCAAGAAGCTGGACAGTGATGCCAGGCAGTCGCTGCAGAAGCTGTTGGAAACGGCTTTCTCAAAGTACAGTTTAATGGGAAGCACTGCTTCTTTGGCAAAATCTGCCGTCTCCGGCAGCGGAAACTGGTCACTTTCCCCGGAAGGCCTGACGGTGTCCTTTAATCCCGGGGATGTAGCATCCTACTCGGAGGGCTATATCACTGCGGCGCTTACGCCCGGGCAGCTGAAAAATATCCTTCCCGAAACATATTTCGCTGCGGTAAAACAGACCGGCACGGGAACCCTGACGCATGCCGACCCCTGGCCGCAGACATTTGAGGGAAAACAGTACGGTGAACAGACTGCCTGCGGTCTGTATATCGATGGCGAGGTCTATGAGCTGCGTCTGACCCACGCGGGCGGTGTATACCTGTACCTGAGCCACGGCCGTACCGGTATCGTTTCGCTGCCGGAAGAGTCGGTCGGGATCCTGAATGCGGAATATTACAGCGGCGGCGCGAAGATGACCCTGTCCGGTGAATCCTGACCGATATCCGGTCTGACGGACTGTGCCGAAAATAAGCCGGAAAGAGCTGAATAGAAAAAAGCAGGTATATCAAGGACCTTCGTCCTGCGGTATACCTGCTTTATTTATGTCCTGAAGAGGTTTGCGTATGTTTGGAGCGGATCGTGTCACAAAAGAAAGCCTATCTGTTTTTGGCCTTGGTACCGGCCGGTGTCTCACCTGTCTCTTTCAGATAACAGCGGCAGAAATAGCCGATATTTTCGAAGCCGGAGGCGTAGGCAACCTCGGAAACGGTCAGATCCTCCTCTGTCAGGAGTTCTCTGGCCCGTTCGATACGAAGGCGATTGCGGTATTTGACCGGGGAGATACCGAACTGAGCCCGGAAAAGCTCCCGGAAACGGTTCGGACTGAGGTGACTGGCCTCGGCAAAGGCAGCGATCGGGAGATTTTCCAGATACATCTGCCGCAGAAGATGCACGCCCTCCGCGATCTGCGGGGAGGTCTCCTCTCTGCCGGGGGTGCGGTCGGAAAGGATCCCGAGGATTCGGAAGAACAGTTCCTTGCGGCGCAGGACGGAGGATGGATTTCTGGATGTGCCGCACTGCTCAAATTGGAGCATCACCTTGGCGACGGCAGCGGATTCACTGTCCTTTGCCATTAGCGTGACGGTATCGGCCAGGAGAACATCCCTGCCGGTTCGATCCAGCAGCTCGAAATTTACCAGAACAAAGGCGGTCGCGGGTGCCCGGTACATCATCCGGTAGAGCAGTCCTTTCGGCAGAAAGAGCAATGAACCTGCGCCTGCGGTGAGACTGTGCCCTGCCGCATCCAGAAACTGCACTTCGCCGTTCCGGAGATACAGGAAGCCGCTGCGCTTCCGGCCGGATCGCTCCCGGAGCACCGTCCGTCCGCAGGGCCTTGTGCCGGAAAGCACGGAAATATCGCAGACATTCAGTTCATCCGGACAGGCAATCCTTTCCGCCATGATGTTATTCCTCCATTTTGAGAAGAACCTTTTCCAGCACGGATGTACAATATCCGCACTTATGACAAAGCTTATCACAGGAGGAGGTCCTTGTAAACCATTCGGGAGGGAAATCCGCATTGCTGATGATATACGGCGCGATGGCCCGGCCGAATCCCGGTTCGAACAGATCGAGCGTATTGCCGAGGAAGCTGCCTCTGACGTAGGCATCCGCGACCATGCCGGGCAGAGAGTGCATCCGGGTGGCGAGTTTAACCGTATCGATCAGCCCTTCGTAATGATGGATATCTTCCGGGCGTACCCAGGTATTTTCCAGCAGATAATGCCAGTTCTTACGTTCCTTCAGCGCGTTCCAGCAGCCATAGGGCGTGAATCCGCCGAGATTTTTCACCTCGCATACTTCTGCCTCATGGGCTACGAGATTGTCGTGGAAGATCTGCCAGGAGCAGTTCCGGAAGCAGCCGCTGTTGGCAAGCAGGACAAGTTTTTTGCCTGCACCGTCCGCCCATTCGCGGAGCATCCGCAGGTGGGCAAGGTCACGGTTATAATCCCGCTGAACATGGAATGAATCAAAATAGTCCGCAAGGTATTCCATTCCTTTCACCGTACCCACGCACATATTGACCGACGAGCGCACCTCGATCTGCGGGAAGCGGTTTTTTACCGTAAATGCGATGGCGGGGGAGGCGGTCGTCAGTATATCGGCGGGGCAGCCGATGTCTTCCAGATGCTCCAGTACCGATGTCACGGTATTGGCGAGCTTTTCGGAAATGGCATATTCCCCGTAGCAGTTCCCGTTAAAGAGGATATCCAGCTTTACGCTCATGCCGCGGATAGCCCGAAGCTCCTCCTCCAGGCGTGTCTGCGCCGACCAATCGGTGCAGCCGTGCCGGGTGGCGACGGCACTTCTGCCGCTGGGAATATCCTGCCACGCGAAAAATACTTCCGAAATGTGCTCGCGATATGTTTGCACGATTCGGGAGAAAGGCTCCTCACCTTCGTCATAGAGTTGAAATCCGATCGTATATTTCATATCAGTCAGTCTTCGAATCGCTCGTTTTGTGCTTGTTGTTCGGAGAATCCATTTCCTCATAGGGAACCTTGTAATCCGGCTTTTCGGCAGGCTCGGACCAGTCGACCTTCCACGGCTTGGAGGTGCGGAACGGATTGACGAACCGGTTTTTCAAAAGCCCCCGGCTTTCCAGACTGATCATGCAGGCACGGGTGCAGCCTGCAGCTCCGCAGATGGCTTTGCCGGTGTTGTAAAGATGTTTCGGCGCTCTGACGAATGGGGTGATTTCGGAGGCCTTGTATTTTCCGACGAAGGAAGCGGGCTCCTTGAAATAGTTCCCGGTCTCACCCTCTTTGAGTTCCTCTCCGCCCTGGAAAGTGTAGTCACAGCGGCCCATGTCCACGTCGGCCCATTCCAGTTCATAGCCGCCGACATTCGTTTTTACCGTGCGGTCAGAGGGAATGCAGCCGCCCGGGCAGGCATTGACGCAGGCCTTGCAGCGGTTGCAGAGCGTCCCGGGCTCCATGATGGGATCGGGCTCCAGTTCCAGTTCGGTAATGATGATGCCGACGCGGACGCGGGGGCCGAATTCCGGCGTGAGCAGCATTTTGGAATAGCCGATCTCTCCGAGGCCGCACAGGAAGCCCGCGATGCGCAGGCTGATCATCACATCGGGAGCCGCTTTGCCGGGGGCAACGGGACGGGAATAGTTTTCCTTCAGATAACCGGTGTTGTTAATGGCACGCCAGTCGCTTTGGTGCCCCATGGGGACTGCTTCATAACCGGCATCTTCGATCATTTTGCTGAGATTGATGACGGTCAGAGGCATATACAGATATGTGATGCCGCCATAGCCCATTGCAGAGTAATTGGAAAAGTAGGTGCCTTCTTCGATGCCGCGGAGCGATCCCCGCAGCACACGGAAGCCCAGACAGATCACGGATTTCGCGTTTGGCATGATTTGTTTCGGATCCAGCTGGATCGGAGCAGTGTCCCAGCGGTCAATCGAACCGATGCCGACAAGGTCGGCGCCCATGCGCTTTGCGGCCGCTTTGATATCCTGAGAAGTGATTTTATCCATGATTGCAGCTCCTTTGCGGTTATTTTGCTGATCCTATCGTACCACCGGGC
This sequence comes from Lachnospiraceae bacterium, assembly GCA_045616945.1. Classification (GTDB taxonomy): domain Bacteria; phylum Bacillota; class Clostridia; order Lachnospirales; family Lachnospiraceae; genus UBA6987. The sequence continues at coordinate 11,696 of JAZLHR010000067.1, forward strand.
GCGGAAAAAAGAAGAAAGAAAACACCTCTTTTCTTACACAAAACAACGGGCCGCCGGTCCATTCGCCGCCGGATCCCGGTACCTTTTGCATGCTTTTTTGAGTACTCCGGCGGCGGATCGTTCATCCCGAAAGCTTTTCCTTTGACTTTCCGCACTGCTGGGGTTATAGTGAAAAAAGAGGGCGGGGCAGGAACGAAGCTGCGGAAAGAAAACAGCAGGGCGGGATCGTCCCGGACAGAGAAAACAGGGCAGGTACGGAGATTTTTGTTATGAAAGAAACAAGATATAAACCGGATCCGAAACAGCCGTACGGACTGCATGACTGCAAGATCGGCGGAATAGAGATAAAAGACGGCAATATCCGGCTGTCTTTTGAAGACGAGATCACGAGAATAGAAAGACCGGGTGTTCCGGGACTGGATGTGAAAGGCAGCATAGTCGTTGAAGGAGTCGATCCGGACTTCTGCGAGGTCATCATCCAGGGGAAGGGCGGCAGCAGGGGCGGCTTTCGCGGCGAAAGGCTGACTCTTCCTGAATTCACGGAGAAGTATCCAGGGTTCCGTTTTGAAGTCATCCACGAATACTACGGCTGGCGGAGGCTGCAGTATACCGGATGGCTGTGGATGCCGGACGTTCATCCCAAAGAAATGACCTTGAGCCTTGGATATTTCAAGGGAGACATCGTATATATCACCGAGGAATGAAAGCTCCGAACGGGTCCCTTGAGAAAGAGTGAGAGAGGTATGCGGCCTCGGTGTCGGAGCCGCGGCATCGGTAATGAAAAAGGACTGCATGACGCAGAACAGAGAGCTTTCGAAAGCCCTTTAGCAGGCGGACTGCCTGATTAAGGGCTTTTTCTTATGATCGGAAAAGGAAAATACGAGGTGGGCGGAAAACGTAAATTCCCAAAGTAAATCCCACAGTAGATAAACGCTTGGATTTAGTATGGGAAATCGATGAATTTAGTGTGGGAAAAGCCCAGCGGTGATATGTCAAGCCTTAGATGAGAAATGATTCGCATGTTTTTTACTCATTT
>JAZLHR010000068.1:0-18947 GCA_045616945.1 Lachnospiraceae bacterium
TTCGGTCCGACCTGCGCCCAGCTCTGTTTTTATGAGCAGGTCGACTGGGCTTAGGTGAGTTTTTTGCGCCTTGCCCGAAATGAGTAAAAAACATGCGAATCATTTCTCATCTAAGGCTTGACATATCACCGCTGGGCTTACAGGAAGCAAGCCCGAAAAGCGCCGTACAGACGATTTTCGGGCTGTCATCATTATTTCGAAAGCAGCCGAAGCATTACGGCCACTGAGCCTGCAGATAATCAGCGGAGACGAAGCCGATCCCCAGAGGAGAAAGGTCTGTCTTGACCTGATACCAGTTATCAAGCTTGCCGGTGACCTGCACCGCAGTGCCTTCCGGCAGCTCCGTAAGAATATTATCGGCGATCTGAGGACCGGAGCGCAGATTGACCAGGTAGTAATTGATATACATGGTCGCTTCGAACGGGATCACATTGACGAACAGAGAAAGGTAATCCTTGTAAATATACGCCGGGCTGCCATCCAAACTGATCCGGAACCATTCGTCATTATATGCGGTCACCTGCACCGCTTCATTCAAGCTCATTACGGCAATAACATTCTGCTCAGCTGTATCCGGGGCGGAACGGACATTGACAAGATTCGTGCTGACATACATGGTCTCATGCATCTCCATGAAACCGTCCGGATCCTTTGTCGGTACAACGGGATCGACGACGATCGAAGGAGACGTAGGCTGAACCGGATCGCTGCCGGTCGATTCACCCGGATCTTCCGAATCGGACGGAACAGGCAGTTCATAGATGCCCTTGCGGATATTTTCCATCAGCTTGGACAGCTTTTCATCGGAGACGACCGCTTCGTTGTAGCGTCCTTCCACTTCACCGACCTTAGCGGAAATATCCTTGTCTTCGACCAGCTCCAGCAGCTTATCGTAGATCTTGTTCTTGACCTGCTCGCCTGCCTCGGTGCTGCCTTCGCTCGGCGTATATTCCACGCCGGTCATCAGACGCAGCTTGCCGGAGGCTTCCGTCACGGCGTACAGCCAGGCCTGTGAAGGCGCCAGCGTATCGATATAGACGAATTTCACGTCATAGATCACGCATACCGCATATTCACCGGCGGAAGCGCCCTTTGCCTGATAGATCTTCATGTTTTTAAAATCTTCAAACAGACGGGACTCCAGCTCGATGGTCGTGGAATTGATCACCGCATTGCTGACGAGAACATTGCGCATAGCGGCGGAATTGCCGTTCTTTCTGGCATCGTAGTAAGAATATACGAGCTGAGACAGGGCGGAATTTTCCTCCGCCTCCGTCCAGACGGAATTGCCGTCATCGGGTTTGGACGGGGAAGAAGGATCATCATTTCCGCCGAAGCAGGACTTCAAAAGCAGCGCAAGCAGGAACACAACGACCACTGCTCCGGCAATGCACAGGAACATATTGCGGCGCTGCTGCTTTTCCCTGGCGCTGATAAACTTCTTTTCTTTTTCCTTTTGAAGAGCTTCTTCACCGGGATCCTTCGTTTCGGGCTCCTTCGCTGCTTTTTCGGCAGGCGCGGGCTTCTCGAACACCGTGAACTGGAGCCGATGCTCCGACTGCTTCTTTTCGCCGGAAGCAGCGGCGCTGGCCCGCACAGATTCCGCGGAATGTTCCACAAAACGGTCAAGAAGATTGGAATCTTCGGCCGCTTCGGTCCCTTCAAACAATTCATCGTAGGCAGCAGCCGCTTTCTTTTCAGCCTTTACCTCCGAAAAATCAATATCCATAAAGCCTGTATCATCGGACTCATTCAGACTCCACTGCCAGGTCTTGCCGTCGTTCTTATTTGCCATAGCATCCGTCTCCCATAATCATACATAAGCAGGGCACTTAAAGGGACACCCTCAGCTTCATTTTAACAAAGCCCCCGTCAAAAGTCAAAAGCTTTTTGGAGATATCTTCGTCATTTTATTGCGAAGCATACTTTGATTTGAAAATTTACGAAATAGCTTGCTTTTTTTTCATTCCGGCTGTATACTCTCTTTGTTTGCACCAGTAGCTCAGTGGATAGAGCGGCGGCCTCCGGAGCCACAGACGTAGGTTCGATTCCTATCTGGTGTATTTTTTATACCCGCGACCCCCTCGGCGGGCAGCCTATATCTTCCTCACCTCCGGGCAGTTTTGTCCGGAGCCTTTCCCGTATCCGGAGGAAGCATGGACTACAAAGATTTCTGCAGCTGTCTGAAATTCAAACTATCCGATTATTTTCCCGCAAGCGCCTATTTTCATTTTTACCTTTCGCCGGGGTTCAAGGATCATACGAAAGATACTCTGGCCGTGGAAATGCCGGACGATCCGGATCCGCCGCGGCTGCTTCTGTGCGGCTATTATACGATGCATCTGGAGGGGCAGAGCATGCACCGCATCTGCATGCAGCTGGCTGCCGATTACGAAGCAGCCGTACTGCAGTGCAGCCGGCGGACAGCCCTCATCCCGCCCCTGGAATCCGTGATCGAACTGCTGGAATTCCGTCTCGTCAATTATGAGCGATGCCGTGACTGGCTTGAAGAAGTCCCACACCGCCTTTTTCTGGATCTCGCAGTCTACTATGTGCTGCGGCGTCCGGGGCTGCGGGCCTATCCCTCCCCCATCGGCTTCAAGGAATTAATGGTCTGGCGGCTCAATGAGGATGCGCTGTACAGGATCGCCGTGAACAATATGCAGCGCTTCCATCCTCTGCAGCTGCTTCCGCTGGAAAAGATACTGTCCGGACTGCAGCGGGAATGCGGGGATCCGTATCCGCGCGGAAACCCTTCCTCCGGCAGCGATTTATTAGTGCTGACAGGCAGAGACCTTGCCGACGGCGCTTCCGTATTGGCTTATCCCGGCTGTCCCGAAAAGCTGTCGGAGCTGATGCCGGCCTATTATCTTCTGCCCTCCAGCATCCACGAATGGCTGCTCCTTCCCTGTCCTCTCTCCTTTCCGCCGACGGCCCTGGCAAACACGGTCCGGCAGATCAACCGGCGTCTTGTCAGTGAGGAAGATTTTCTGTCGGATTCCGTGTATTTGTTTACACGCGTCGAAGGCCTGCGGATCGTACGCTAGGGCTCCCCGGCTGCCGCTGCATTGCATAAAATTTCCGGCGTATTCACAAAGACATGCCCTGCGCACTTGACGAAAGATATAAAGAGAGATACAATACCCCGGTGCTGCGTAATGCTGCGGGAGGTGAATATGAATCGCATCGGCTTTGATAACGACAAGTATCTGGAAATGCAGTCTCAGATGATCAATAAGCGAATCGAACATTTCGGCGGGAAACTGTATCTGGAATTCGGCGGAAAGCTGTTCGACGATTTTCATGCATCCCGCGTTCTGCCCGGCTTCCGTCCCGACAGCAAGATCCGTATGCTGAAGCAGCTGAAGGACAAAGCCGAGATCATCATCGTCATCAACTCCGACGATATCGAAAAGAACAAGGTCCGCGGCGATCTGGGCATCACCTATGACCTGGACGTTCTCCGCCTCATCGATGCCTTCCGCGGCAATGAGCTCTATGTCAGCGGCGTCGTTCTTACGCACTACGCCGGTCAGCCTTCCGCAGATGCCTTCTGCAAACGTCTGGAGGCTCTTCAGGTAAAGACTTACCGTCATTATCTGATCCCGGGATATCCTTCCGATATCGAGACCATCGTCAGCGAAAACGGATACGGCAAGAACGATTATGTCGAAACCACCCGTTCTCTGGTCGTCGTGACCGCTCCCGGACCCGGCAGCGGCAAGATGGCCACCTGTCTTTCCCAGCTTTACCATGAAAATCTGCGCGGCGTCAAAGCCGGTTATGCCAAATTCGAGACCTTCCCGATCTGGAATCTTTCACTAAAGCATCCCGTCAATCTGGCTTACGAAGCGGCGACTGCCGATCTGAACGACGTCAATATGATCGACCCCTTCCATCTGGAAGCACACGGTGTCACCGCCGTCAACTACAACCGCGACGTAGAAATATTCCCTGTCCTCCAGGCCATGTTTACGCAGATCTTCGGGGACTGCCCTTATAAATCCCCCACCGATATGGGCGTCAATATGGCCGAATACTGCATCATCGACGATGAAGCGGTCCGTGCCGCGGCCAAGCAGGAAATCATCCGCCGCTACTATGCCGCACTCTGCGACAAGCGTATGGGCTACGGCTCCGACGATGTCATCAGCAAGATCAGGCTCCTGATGCAGCAGGCACAGACTTCCGCCGATGATCGCAAGGTCGTTGCGGCCGCATTGGAACGCGCGCAGGCCACCGGCAATCCGGCTGTCGCGATCGAATTAAACGACGGGCGGATCGTAACGGGAAAGACCTCCGATCTGCTGGGGGCCGCCTCTGCAGCGATCCTGAATGCTCTGAAAGCGCTGGGCAATATTCCCGATTCCACCCTGCTGATGGCTCCCGGGATCATTTCCCCCATTTGCCATTTGAAGACGGCTCACCTCGGCAACCACAATCCCCGACTGCATACGGACGAGGTACTTATCGCTCTCACGATCTGCGCCAGCATGTATCCGGATGCCGAAGCGGCGATGGAACAGCTGGCCAATCTGGCCGGCTGCGAGGCACATTCCACAGTCATCCTCTCGCAGGTCGATATGAACACCTTCAAAAAGCTGGGGATGCATATTACCTGTGAGCCCAAGCATCAGACCAAGAAGCTCTTCCATCATTGATTTCCGCATATATACAAAATAAGGCCTGTACCGACACGATCGGCACAGGCTTTATTTATTATCGAATCATTCATGTAATGTCAAAAACGCTCCGGCAGCGGAAAGATCGTCCGGCGAGGTGATCTTGATATTCCTTTCCAGCCCCCGTACCAGGCAGACGGGAAGATTCCGGACCGAATAGACGCCGCAGCAATCGGTCAGCCGGCTGCGTTCCTGTGCGGAAAGGGAGCCGTACAGAGTCAGCCATTCCTTTGCGGGAAAGCTTTGCGGCGTCTGCACGCGGTACACGCCTGTGCGGTCCAGCAATTTATCACAGAAGGCCCCGTTTTCGGAATACAGAAGCGAATCATGGCAGGGGATGACCGTATTCACACAGCCATATCGTTCAGCGGCCTCGATATTTGCCTGCAAAAGTGATTTCGTAATAAAAGGCCTTACCGCATCGTGCGTCACGGCTATATCGTTATCACTGAAAGACCGTTCCGACTGCAGCGCAATGAGTGCCAGACGCACGGTTTCATTTCTTTCGCTGCCGCCGGGTACGATCCGAACATTGCGGGCATCCGGAAAATAGTCACGCACCAGACCGGAAGCATATTCCACCCAATCGGGATGTACGCCGACCGCGACCCGGTCAAATAAAGAAGAAGCCAGAAAGACTTCCAGCGTGAGTATCAGAATCGGCTTATCTCCCAGCTGAAGAAACTGCTTGGGGATATCGGCCCCCATACGAGCCCCGACACCGCCTGCTACGATCACTCCGTAAATCATTCCGGCTCCTTTTTGACTCAAAAGACTGAATTAAGCCTCAAGAGACGCAATATCTTCTTCCGTGACATCCTTCATGCTCAGGTTGACACGGCCCATCTTGTCGATCTCGACGACCTTGACCACCACTTCGTCGCCGATCTTGACAACATCTTCCACGGTGGCAACTCTCTTCTTATCGAGCTTGGAAATGTGTACCAGACCGTCCTTGCCGGGCACCAGTTCCACGAAGGCACCGAAGTTCATGATGCGAACGACCTTGCCGCGGAATACCTGACCGACTTCGACATCGTTGACGATATTATTGATCGTGTGGATAGCCTTGTTGATCATCGCTGCATCAACACCGCAAACATGAACGGTGCCGTCATCTTCGATATCGATCTGAACGCCGGTATCCTCGATGATCTTGTTGATGACCTTGCCCTGCTTACCGATCACATCGCCGATCTTCTCGGGATTGATGTTGATGGCAACGATCTTAGGCGCATATTTGCTGAGTTCGGTTCTGGGCGCGGGGATGGCTTTCAGCATCACTTCGTCCAGGATATAGTAACGAGCCTCGCGGGTGCGGGCCAGAGCTTCGCGGATGATATCGGGAGTCAGACCGTGGATCTTGATATCCATCTGGATAGCGGTGATACCCTTCTTCGTACCGGCAACCTTGAAGTCCATATCGCCGAAGAAGTCTTCCAGACCCTGGATATCGGTCAGGACAACATAATCGTCATCCCTCTCACCGGTCACCAGACCGACGGAAATACCCGCAACGGGAGCCTTGATCGGAACGCCGGCAGCCATCAGAGCCATGCAGGAAGCGCAGACACTGGCCTGAGAAGTGGAGCCGTTGGATTCCAGCGTCTCGGATACGCAGCGGATCGCATAAGGGAAATCTTCCACGCTAGGGATCACGGGGAGCAGAGCTCTTTCGGCAAGAGCACCGTGACCGATCTCACGGCGTCCCGGACCGCGGCTGGGCTTGGTCTCGCCGACGGACCAGCTGGGGAAGTTGTAGTGGTGCATATAACGCTTGCCGGTCACGGCAAGGTCAAGACCTTCGATCTTCTGCGCCTCGGAAACGGGAGCGAGCGTGCAGGCATCCAGGATCTGCGTCTGGCCGCGGGTGAACATAGCGGAACCGTGTACGCGGGGCAGGATGTCGACTTCGGCAGCCAAAGGACGGATCTGATTGATGGCACGGCCGTCAGGACGCTTGTGATCCTTCAGGATCATCTTGCGGACGGTAACCTTCTGGAACTTATAGACAGCCTCGTCGATGTAGGCGAGCCATTCATCGTGCGTACCGGTGTAGCGCTCTTCCAGAGAGGCCTTCAGCTGACGGATATTCTCATCGCGGACCTGCTTGACATCGGTGAAAACTGCCTCTTCCATCGCAACGGGCGTGATGAAATCGACCATATCCTGATACATATCAGCGGGGATCGTGCAGCTTTCGTAAGGCTTCTTGGCCTTGCCACACTCATCCACGATCTTCTGGATGAAGGAAATGATCTGAACGTTCAGATCGTGAGCAGCCATAATGGCCTCGAACATCAGATCGTTGGGGACTTCGTTTGCACCGGCCTCGATCATGATGACCTTCTCGGCGGTAGATGCAACGGTAAGAGCCAGATCGGAAGCAGCCTTCTGAGCGGCGGTGGGGTTGAACACCAGCTCACCGTCTACCAGACCGACCATGGTCGCGGCGATGGGGCCGTCAAAGGGGATATCGGAAATGCTGGTCGCAATGGAGCAGCCCAGCATGGCAACTACGTCGGGATTGCAGTCCTGGTCAACGCTCATGATCAGGTTGCTCAGGGTCACGTCATTGCGGTAATCCTTCGGGAACAAAGGACGCATAGGACGGTCGATCACGCGGGAAGCCAGCGTAGCATGCTCGCTTGCCTTGCCCTCACGCTTGTTGAAGCCACCCGGGATCTTGCCGACGGAATACATTTTTTCTTCGTATTCTACGGTAAGGGGGAAGAAATCGATACCGTCACGGGGCTTCTCGGAAGCAACAACGGTAGAAAGGACAACGGTATCGCCGTAATGCATCAGCGCGGCGCCGTTGGTCTGGGCAGCAACACGGCCGATATCGACCGTCAAAGTTCTGCCTGCAAGTTCCATGGAATAGCTCTTGAACATTTTCTCTCCTTTTGCCTGTTTCAGGCGTATAGATTTGCCTGCCTGGAACAGAAGGGTCGAAACAACTGAAGGAAGCGGAAATATTTCTGCGCCCTTCAGAAGTCTCGAAGCACTTCTGTCCGGCCGGACTTGGGTTCCGTCGGTGGCCGGCGGAAATGAAGCGGAGCAAGATACGCTGAAAGCAGGGGAAGGTGTGCTTCCCCTGCTTTCCGTTTTCTTACTTACGGATACCGAGCTTCTCGATAAGAGCACGGTACTGCTCAATATCGTTGGCCTTCAGATAATCCAACATACCGCGGCGCTGACCTACCAGCATGAACAAACCGCGGCGGGAATGATGATCCTTGGGATGGACCTTCAAATGCTCGGTCAGTTCGCTGATTCTTTCACTCAGCAGGGCGATCTGAACAGCGGGGGAACCGGTGTCCTGAGGGTTTTTGCCGAATTCGGCAACGATTTCAGCTTTCTTTTCTTTCGTGGTCATGAGACCTTCCTCCTGAAAAATGTATTCTCACCTCGTACTGCGCTCCGGTTGGAGGTTCCGTGAGCCCGGTACAGGCGTACGAAAGCTACTCTACCACAAATAATATGATTTGTAAAGTATTTTCCTGCAGAAACCATCAATCCGGGATCTCCGGCGTCCAATAGCAGCTGTTGTAAATATCGGTGAACCGGTACATGGCGGAAAGGTCATAACGGCTGATATCCACATCGGACACTTCCAGTTTTCCGTGATATGTCATCTGATCCCCCAGCTTATAGCTGTCCAGATACTCACCGCTGTAGCTGTAATAATCGCAGAGGAAATCGATAAGATCGCCGTTCTCCAGTTCCAGCGCCTCTTTGGCAACGGTCGCTGTTTCACCTTCAGTATAAACGCTGCGAACACCGGCCACATAGCCGTAAGGATGGGCATTGTCGAATACCAGAAGCAGTTGGGCGCGGCTGTCATTCACCAATACGGGAACATAGCCTGTGATCGTATAATTCTTGCCGTCATCCACGGTATCCTGATAGTAGTAAGCCACCGGCTGTCCGTTGATCGCAAGCCAGGTCTTGCCGTAATTGCCGAGCAATGCGCCTTCATCGGTGAAATCGTAAATATTGTCGAAGCCGAGGTCGATATACCCTTCCCCGTCATCTACGAACACATTCAGCTCCAGATTCTGCACGAGCTTCCACTGCTCTGCCGTCAAGCTGATCTGAGGCTTGCCGCCGACCTTTTTCCAAACCAGCTTCGAGCTGTCGAACGCATTTTTGTACAGATAATCCGTCAGAGCCGCTCTGTCGGGCGAATTCTGCAGGAACTGGATGTTATCTCTGCCGAGCAGAGAATCGGTAATGGAGCCGATGCCGGACAGATTGCCGCCCAGGAGGCCGGAAAGCACGCTGCCGATCAGATCCGGCGAGCTGTTATTGCCGGTCAGGCTGCCGAGAGAACCGAGCAGAGAAGGAAGCGCGCTGGAAGAACCGGAAGATACCGCCTGCCCGCTCACCTCTGCGCTGGCAAACTGCTGGATGCAGCGCATGTAGTCGCTGTCCATGCCGAGGGATTCGTACGCATCCACGGCACTGTCTACATTCGAAGTCCGCTTATAAGGGAAATAGATCGACACGCCGTAGGCATTGGTCATGTTGGAGGAAGTACGGTTATACTTGACGGCGCTGAGCAGTGCCTTGGCAAGATTCGTTCCGTCCTGCGTGTCCATATTGTAGGCAAGATGGATCAGGTCGACCTGGTCGATCTTATTCGAGGACGCAAATTCACGTGCGCCGCTTCTGGCTTCCGCGACCTGCGCATAGGAATTCTTGCAGATGAGATCGGAGGTGGAAAGCGCGAAATCGCTCAACTCCTCCGGCACCGTAGCGGAAAATTCCGCCAGGTCGATCACGGAAAGCGTCGTCTTCTGCCCCGCGCAGCTTCTGGCACATTCGTCCACGAAATCATCGGCGATCTTCTTGCCGATCTGCAGGGAAGAAAGGGAAGTGTTTTTGGAAAGTTCGGTCAGCCAATTGGTATAATACCAGCCTACGCCGGGCTCCGTTTCTTCGGAAGCAACCATATAATCGGCATATTTCGAAAGCATCAGCGCATTTTCGGCGGTGGCCATCAGGCAGGCATCAAAGCCGATAATGTCAAACTTCATGTTGACCTTCGCGAGTGTCTTATCGATATCTGCAAGCGTCATGGAACCGCTGCCGCTGTATTTTTCATCATAACCGTATCCGGACAGGGATCCGCCGCCGTGGTCCCAGAAAATGAGCATGGTCCGGTTGGCTTTATAATTCTTCTTGCCGTATTCCAGGAATTCCTGCAGCGTGGAAGAATTCGTCATGGCCTTTTTGCCCATATTTTCTTCCAGGCAATTCAGTCTCCCGTTTTCGATCTTGTAGATCTGATTGACGGTGTTCGAAATACCGCTCGTCTTCCATCCGGAGCAGCCGCCTGTATAGATGATCAGGTTCACATTGCTGCTGAGCGTAGCCTTTTTCATCTCATTCAGGTCAGAAGTGGCCATGCCGCTGCGCGATTCCAGATCGGTACCGCACATATAAACCAGGATCGTGACCTTGTCTTTTCCGCTGCCCTTCAGCTCGGTATATTTATCGCGGGCACCGGCAGCCACTTTGGTATCCAGCGTCCCGGTATTGGATTTTTTATCCCAACCGGTTGACGTATTGCTGCCGGAGAAGGAAGTAAAGCCTTCCAGCAGGGAAGAAAGACCGCCCCCGCCGATATCACCGCCGATATCGCTGCCGCCTCCGCCGAGCAGACCGCTGAACAGACCGCTGAGGCCGCCGCCCCCGCCGAGCAGGACCACAACGGCAATAATGATTAAGATCAATTTGCTGCCGCCGCCGGATCTGACACCGCCGCCGGACCTTTCACTGCTCTCTCCGCGGTAGGACGGCGAACTGCCGGGACGTCCGGCCCCTTTGCCGCTGCCGACAGGCCCTGTTCCGAGTCCGTCACCGCGCTTATAAATATCCTTCCCCGTACCGCTGACATTCTGCTCGCGGCGTCTGGGTGCTCCGGGTTGTGCCATATTTCTCCTTTCCGGGCATGTGCCCCGGCAGGATTTCCTGCCGTATTACCTTGTTAAATCGCTGAAATAAGCCTCTGCGGCCTTTCCGTCCCGCAAAATCTGCTCCCGCAATGCTTCCAGCGAAGCAAATTTCATCTCAGGGCGGATAAAAGCCAAAAGCTCTGATTTGATATTCTTTCCGTACAGATCTCCGGAAAATCCGGGCAGCCACGTTTCGGCCGCCGGACGGCGCTCTCCCGCTACGGTCGGCTTGATGCCGATATTCGTCACACCGCAGCGCCGCTCCCCGTCTATGATTACGCAGGAAGCATATACACCGCTTTTCGGAATGTATTTTCCCTCGGGGATGGCCTGATTGGCCGTGGGGATCCCGATGGTCCTTCCCAGCTGCTTGCCGCGCAGCACAGGGCCTTCCAGGCAGTAAGGGCTGCCGAGCATTTCCGCCGCGGCACTCACATCGCCCTCCGAGAGGCAGTCCCGGATACGGCTGCTGCTGATAGGCTGCTCCAGGTAAGCCAGCTTCGAAACGACCGTCACGGTATATCCGAATTCTGCGGCATGTGCCTGCAGGAAAGCCGCATTGCCTTCTCTGCCGCGTCCGAAACTGCAGTCGGGTCCTACGACCAGCTGCTTCATCCCCATCGCACCGATCAAAATCTTCTGCAGAAAATCATCGGCCGAAATAGTGCGTATTTCTTCCGTAAAAGGACATTCGATCAAATATTCCACGCCGAGCTCGCGTGCTGCCGCTCTTTTTTCCGCGGCAGTATGAAGACAGTCCTGTCTTTTTTGAGAAAAGAAAGCCTTCGGCGATTCCGAAAAACTGAAGACCGCCTTTCGCAGGCCCTCTCTTTCCCCGATCTCCGAAAGGACACGGAGCAATTCCCTGTGGCCGCGGTGAAAACCGTCAAATTTTCCGATCGTCACGACAGAGGGCGGAACAGAAATCTCTCTGGTCTTTTCTTCCAAAGGGAAGTTCAGCATCACCTCTGCGGCAAGACACTTTTTGCCGGGATCCGCCCTGTACAGACCGACGGTACTCCCGTCCGGCTGATATACCGAAACCAATGTTCCCGCCGGCTGCGATTTCGCCGCGGGCACATCCGGCAGCATCGGCTTCACGGAAACCGGCCCGTAAGGCAGACTGTTTCCGTTCTGTGCCGCCTTTACGAAATTTTCATTCACGACATAGGAAGGATAGGCCCGGAGCAGCTGCTGTGTCGTGCGGATATGGGCATCCAGCTTTCCGACCAGCTGCAGAGCCTCGACCTGCGACAGGGTCAGGGTATCTTCCAGTCCGAAGCCGCCTGCCTGTTCCCGCAGCAGCGATTCCATACATCCGCCGCAGCCGAGCAGGGCGCCGATATCCTCGCACAGGGTCCGTATATAGGTCCCCTTGGAACATTCGACGCGAAATACGACGCGCGGCAGATCCGTTTCCAGAATATCGATCCGGTATATCTCTACCGGGACAGCCGTCCGTTCGATCACTTTTCCTTCCCGGGCAAGATCATACAGCTTCTTCCCGCCGACCTTCTTGGCGGAATACATGGGCGGCAGCTGCGCGTAAGGGCCGACAAAGGACATGACAGCCTCACGGACCTGTGCCTCACTGACCGTTACGGGCCGCTCCGAAAGGACCGTTCCCGATACATCCTGTGTATCTGTGGTCATTCCCAGAAGCAGGCAGGCTTTGTAGACCTTTTTCCCGTCGGAAAGGTAATCGGCAAGCCGCGTCGCCCTTCCGAGACAAACGGGAAGCACGCCCTCGGCGTCCGGGTCCAGGGTCCCCGTATGGCCGATCCTTTTCCGATGCAGGATCCCGCGCAGCTTCGCGACCGCGTCGTGCGAGGTAAAGCTTTTTTCTTTATAAATGGCTAGTACACCGTCAATCAAATTACGATCTCCTCTGCGAAACGACGGCCGGACAATATCTCCGACCGTCGTCCGCGATCATCAATCTTCTTTTCCGTCGGCTGCTTCATTTTCGGCAGCTTCCCTGCGTTCACGTTCCGCGGCGAGTCGGTTCTGTTCTTCCATGACCACATCGATCTTATGGGACATCGTCACACCGTACTCGATGGACTGGTCCATACAGTAGGTGATCTCCGGGGTGATCCGGAGATTTAGGGAATGAGCCAGTTCGCGGCGAATAAAGCCTGCCGCTTTCCCGAGCGCAGCCTTTGTATCCTCAATGACCTTATCATCGCCTAGCGCACTGATATAGGCCTTGCAGGTCTTCAGATCCGGTGCGACCTCGGCTGCAACCACACTGATCATGACCGGAATGCGGGGATCTTTCACTTCTTCCCGCAGGATCCGTGAAAGCTCCTTCTGCATTTCGGCGTTGATGCGCTCATTTTTAACACTGTGTTTCCTCATGGTACTCCTTTATGATCCCGATCAGGCTTCCGTCTTCTCGGGCTTCTTCTTTGTGCGGGGAACCTCTACCATGGTATAGATCTCGATGGCGTCATCGGCCTCGAACTCACCGAAGCCGTCAAATACCAGACCGCATTCATAGCCGGCAGCCACTTCCTTCACATCGTCCTTGAAACGCTTCAAAGATGCGATCTTGCCGTCAAACAGCTTGTCCTTGCCTCTGGTGATACGTGCGCTGGAGCCGCGGCTGATCTTGCCGTCAAGCACATAGCTGCCGGCGATATTGCCGATACCGGAAGCCTTGAATACCTGGCGCACCACCGCATGACCGGTGACCTGTTCCTCGTAAACGGGATCGAGCATGCCAAGCATGGCATTTTCGATGTCCTCGATTGCTTTATAAATAACGTCGTAGAGCCGGATATCGACCTTTTCCTGGTCCGCGATCTGGCGGGCCATCGTATCGGGCTTGACATTGAAGCCGATAATGATGGCGTTGGAAGCAGATGCCAGCGTCACGTCGGATTCGTTGATATTGCCGGCGCCGCTGTGGATGACCTTCACGACGACTTCATCGTCGGAAAGCTTCAGCAGGCTCGTCTTCACGGCTTCTACGCTGCCCTGTACGTCAGCCTTGACGATCAGGTTCAGTTCCTTGACATTGCCGGACTTGATCTGGCTGAACAGATCGTCCAGAGACAGCTTGCCCTTCGTATCGTCAAGCAGCTTCTTGCGGCCTTCTGCAAAGAAGGTCTGCGCGTAAGAGCGGGCATCCTTTTCCGTATCGGTAGCAATAAAGACCTCACCGGCCGAAGGAACAGCGGAAAGACCCAGGATCTCAACGGGCGTGCTGGGACCGGCGGATTCTACGCGGCGGCCCTGATCGTCCAGCATGGCACGGATCTTGCCGTAGCAGGAACCGCAGGCGACGGTATCGCCGACATGCAGCGTACCCTTCTGAACCAGGACGGTGGCAACGGGACCGCGGGTGTTATCCAACTGCGCCTCGATGACCAGACCGCGGGCATTACGGTTCGGATTGGCCTTCAGTTCATGCGTTTCGGCAACAAGGAGCATCATCTCCAGCAGCTCGTTGATACCGTCGCCGCGCTTGGCGGATACGGGCACGAAGATATTGGAGCCGCCCCAGTCTTCCCCGATGATACCGTATTCACTGAGTTCCTTCTTGACTTTATCGATATTTGCGGCGGGCTTATCGATCTTGTTGATAGCTACAACGATCTCAACGCCGACAGCCTTCGCATGGTTGATCGCTTCCACGGTCTGCGGCATTACGCCGTCATCCGCGGCAACGACCAGGATCGCGATATCCGTAGCCTGCGCACCGCGCATACGCATGGCGGTAAAGGCCTCATGGCCGGGCGTATCCAGGAATGTGACCTTCTGACCGTCCACTTCGACCATATAGGCACCGATCGCCTGGGTGATACCGCCGGCTTCGCCTTCCGTCACGCGGGTCTTGCGGATGGCATCCAGCAGGGAGGTCTTACCGTGGTCAACGTGTCCCATAACGCATACAACGGGCGGTCTGGGAACCATATCTTCTTCTTTATCCTCGATAGAATCCTTCAGGAGTTCTTCGATGATATTGACCTGAACTTCCTTTTCGGCGATGACGTCATATTCCAGGGCGATATCGGCCGCGGTATCGTAGTCGATCTCCTGGTTCAGTGTCACGACCTTGCCGGACATGAACAGCTTTTTGATGATATTCGAGGGGGCGATCTTCATGGCATCCGCCAGATCCTTGATGGTCAGGTTCTCAGGAATAGTGATCGTTTTGATATCGGGTTCAGAAGAAGCGGCGGCCGGTTTGATGTTTTTTTCAAGTTCCTTGATACCCTTTCCGCGGGCATTCTTCCCGCCGGGCCGGCGCATCTCATCGCTTTCACCTTTATTGAAGCGGTTATTGTCTTTATTGCCCTGTTTGCCGTTCTGAACAGCTTTCTTGTTCTGCTGCTTGGCGACCAGACCGCCGAAGTCCGAACCGCCTGCGGGACGGGACGAACCGCCGCGGGGTGCGGAGGCATGTCTTACAGTACGGTCGCTGTCTTTGTCCTTATCGAACGTACCCTGACCGCCGGAACGTTGGCCGTAGCCGCCCTGACCTGCCGGACGCTGACCGTAGCCGCCCTGGCCTGCCGGACGCTGGCCGTAGCCGCCCTGGCCGCCGGAACGCTGGCCGTAGCCGCCCTGACCGCCGGAACGCTGACCGTAACCGCCCTGACCGCCGGAACGCTGACCGTAGCCGCCCTGACCGGACTGTCTTTCACCAGCGGGACGGTTCGCACGTTCCTGCTGAGCTCTTGCCAGACGCTCGGAACGGTCTTTTGCTTCCTTTTCTTCGGAACGCACCAGGTTCATGTCCACGAAACGGGGACGGGCCGGTGCCGCAGGCGCAGCGGGTGCCGCCGGCGCTGCGGGTGCTGCAGGTGCCGCCGGTGCTGCAGGTGCCGCGGGCGCTGCGGGTGCTGCAGACGCAGTCTTTTCCGCAGGAGCGGCTGCCTTTTCAGGAGCAGCGGGCTTCTGAACGGGCGCCTCTTCCATATTCTTCTCGGCGGTAGGCTTCACAGCGGGCTTGATGGGAGCCTTGGGCTTATCCTCCGTACGGGGAGCAGGTCGATCCTGCGGCTTCCCGGCAGGCGCGGCGGAACGCGTTTTCAGACTGTTCTGCTGGCTGTTCTGCTGGCGGAAAACGACCGTATATTTTTTCTTCTTGATTTCGCTGTCATTTTGATTATTTACATTTTTTTCATTATCCATGCTGTAACTCCTTTATTGAGCGGCCGTGCTTACCGCCATCAGCTTCCGGACGGCATCTGCCAGTCCTTGATCCAATATTGCCACCGTTGTTCTGTCACCGCAGCCGATGGCCTTTCCCAGTGAATCCCTGTTTTCACAGACAAAACAGGGCACTTCGTAAAATTCGCACATATTCGTGAACTTTTTCCGGGTGTTTTCGGATGCGTCCCCGGCGATGATCACCAACGAAGCACGCATAGCCTTCACGGACTTTTCCACCGAAAATTCTCCCGAAGCAATTCTTCTGCCGCGGGCAGCCAGGCCCAGATAAGAAAGCACTTTATTGTCCTGCAAGGTCCGTCAGCTCCTTCTTCAATTCCTCCACGGCCTCGGAAGGTACCGCACAGCGGAAAGCACGGGCAAATGCCTTCGTGCGGAACGCTTTTTCCAGGCAGGCGGCATCCGGACACAGATAGGCGCCGCGGCCGTTCATTTTTCCGCCGGCATCGATCCGGAAGCTGCCCTCGGGCGTATGCACCACACGGATCAGCGTTTTCTTGTCCTTAATCTCACCGCAGCCGATGCAGGTCCTTTGCGGGCTCTTCACAGAATGAATCATCGGTTTTTATGCCTCCGGTGCATCCTCTGCATACATTTCATATCCGCCCTCCGCAGGGGCCTCGCTGCTGTTATAGTCGTCGATATAACCGATCTCCTCGAACAGACCGCTCTCGCGTGCCTGCGATTCGCTCTTGATATCGATTTTATAACCGGTCAGTTTGGCGGACAGTCTGGCGTTCTGACCGGCACGGCCGATCGCCAGGGAAAGCTGATAGTCGGGAACGATGACCAGCGCTTCCTTTTCCTCATCATCTGCCAATACGCAGATGACCTTGGCCGGGCTCAGCGCATTTTCGATCAGCTCGGCGGAATTGTCGCTCCAGTTGATGATATCGATCTTCTCGCCGTGCAGCTCATCTACCACCGCGTTCACGCGGATACCGTTCTGGCCGACGCAGGCGCCGATGGCATCCACATCGGGATTATTGGACCAAACGGCCATTTTCGTACGGGCACCGGCTTCGCGGGCGATGGATTTGATCTCTACGATCCCCTGCTGCAGTTCCGTCACTTCCTGTTCGAAGAGGCGCTTTACAAGCTCGGGGTGCGTACGGCTTACCGTGATATGCGGGCCCTTGGAAGTATCCTTGACTTCCAGAATCAGGACCTTCAGGCGCATATTCGGCTCGTAATTTTCGGTCTTGACCTGTTCATTCTCCAACATGATGGCTTCCGCCTTGCCGAGATTGATGTTGATGTTGCGGCCGTTGTTGCGCTGCACGATACCGGTGATGATCTCATGCTCATGCGACTTATAACGGTCAAATACGGAACGGCGTTCCTCTTCGCGGATCTTCTGCAGGACAACGTTCTTTGCGTTCTGCGTGGCGATACGGCCGAATTCTTTGGACTGGATATTCTGGCGTACGATATCGCCGAGCTGATATTTGCTGTTCAGCTTCAGAGCGTCTTCCAGGCTGATCTCGGCAGTCGGATCGGCAGCTGCTTCCACGACGGTCTTTTCGGCATACATTTCGATCTTGCCGGTCTCTCTGTCCATGTGGACGACCACATTGTCATTGCGCCCGAAATGATTCTTGCAGGCGGTCAGCAGAGAATTTTCGATGGCTTCGATCAGAATATCCCGGCTGATATCCTTATCGCGCTCCAGCACCGTGAGTGCTTCCATCAATTCGTTTTTCTCGTCTTTATTTGCTTCCTTTTTCATTTTCCTTTATCCTCCTTCGGGTCGTTATTTCAGTAATTCGGAAAAATCTATATAGGGCCGCAGCAGGGAAATATTCTCTCTGCGGAAACTGAGCGCGCTGTCTTCGATCTGCAGGGTCACCGTCTCGGCGTCATATGCCTGCAGCGTTCCCATAAAATCCTTCGCACCGTTCTCATCCTTGAACAAATGCAGTTCCAGTTCCTTACCCATATTGCGGGCAAAGTCCTTATCCTTGCGGAGCGGTCTGAGAAGACCGGGCGAGCTGACCTCCAGGGTATATGCCTCGTCGATCAGGTTTTCCGCGTCGAGTGCGTCGCTGAAAGAACGGCTCACTGTCTCACAATCTTCGATCTTGATGCCGCCCGGCTTGTCGATATAAGCACGGAGGATGCGTTCGGAGCCTTCCTTCACATACTCTACATCGACGATCTCAAAGCCGCATGCTTCCGTGATCGGCTGCAGCAATGCTTCCGCCTTCTGCTCAATGATTTCCTTTTTGCTCAATGTTTGCTTCCTTTCCCTATACATGCTGAAAGAGTGGATTTGCATCCACTCTTTCGCGCCTACATATTACTGCTCAATACTATCATGTGTTTTATATATTTGCAAGCCTTTTCTGCCCAAAAGCAAGAAAAACCCCGAAAATTTTCGGGATTTTTCCGTATTTTGACTGTCTGAGCCGAGCGATCAGGCTTCCTTTGCGGGAACATCCGCGGGAAGATTGTAATACTCGCGGATCTTCATTTCCAGCTCTTCCATCAATTCGGGCTTGCTCTTCAGGTAGGACTTGGCACTGTCGCGGCCCTGACCGATGCGCTCGCCGTTATAGGAATACCAGGAACCGCTCTTTTCCACCAGACCGACCTTGGTCCCGAGATCCAGCAGATCGCCTTCCCGTGAAATGCCCGTGCCGAACATGATATCGAATTCGGCTTCCTTGAAAGGCGGAGCCACCTTGTTTTTCACGACCTTGACGCGAACATGGTTGCCGATGACCTCGCCGGCGGATTTCAAAGATTCGACTCTTCTGACATCCAGACGGACGGAGGAATAGAACTTAAGGGCACGGCCGCCGGTAGTCGTTTCGGGGTTGCCGAACATCACGCCGACTTTTTCGCGGAGCTGATTGATGAAGATCACGACACAGTTGGAACGGTTGATGGCCGCCGTCAGCTTCCGGCAGGCCTGAGACATCATACGAGCCTGCAGACCGACATGGGAATCGCCCATATCTCCGTCGATCTCCGCCTTCGGGACCAGTGCTGCCACAGAGTCCACCACGACGACATCCATCGCGCCGGAACGCACCATGGTTTCGGCGATCTCAAGGGCCTGTTCACCGTTATCCGGCTGGGATACATACAGATTATCGACATCCACGCCGATATT
>JAZLHR010000069.1:0-5687 GCA_045616945.1 Lachnospiraceae bacterium
AAAGGTCAGCTCTGCGCTGGGAATGTGGTAATATTGATCGAAAGCCGCCAGATACCCCTCTTTGGTGGTCGGAGCGGTCCCGTGGAATTCGTTCACATAATCCCCGGCAAGCCACTCTTCGAAGCGGGGCTTGATTTCTTCCAGAATATCAACAAAATCGTATGATACGGTATTACCGCCGTTATTCTGGTCTCCCCATTTGATGCGGTATCTTCTCGTTAAAGAAGATTCCTGAAACATCTGGTCCAACAGCGCCGAAGTCTGCATGGCACCGGAGCCCGAGGGGCCCCACAGCATACACGGATCCCCGGCCGTAAAATTGTTCTTAGGGGATTTCACAGAAAAAGTCGTTCCGGAATAAGCAGCAGTCTGCCATGTCAATCCGTTATCGTCGCTGTACTGGAGAGTATACTGTTTATCCTTTTCGGCATTGATCGTCAGCGAAACATTCTCAAAGATATCCTCTGCATCATTCCACGATATCCCGCCCCAGTCGATCCGCATGACCGAAGGGTCACTCGTATCCATCGTAATAGCCGGAAGTATCAAGGCGTAAGTCGTAACGAAGACCGTAACGCACATCAATGCACTCAGAACGCGCAGCCAGACTTTCCGTCTTTTATGCTTCTTATTCAGTTGTCTGATATTGTCTTCGTAATAGTTCATCAACCAGTTATTCCACCCCGCCGAAATGTCTGAAAGGCCATACGGTAAAAATGATCTTTCCGACAATTTCATCCAGAGATATGAAGCCGATGGTGCTCGACCTGGAATCAATGGATGTCTCGCGGTGGTCCCCCACAACAAAATATGCTCCCTCGGGCACCTGGATCGGGAACTCCTGATCGCACTCACCCAAGGACTTAGTATCAATGTACGGTTCATCGAGCGGCTCGGCACTGCCATTGATAAATATATTGCCGAACTCATCGATGGTGATCGTGTCAAACGGCAGTCCGATAACACGTTTGACGAGAACACGGTTTGAATAGTAAAAGCAAATGATGTCCCCGCGGCTGAAATCCTTTTTCTTTACGGAAACCACTATGTCGCCCTCGGACAAAGTCGGTGTCATAGAAGTACCGTAGATCTGGAGAACAGGGAGTACCAGCGTCGCGATTAGTGCTGCTGCCGCCGCGGTCACGATCAGCGCATAGATCGTGCTGCGGAGCAGCTGACCGTAACGGGACCTGAATTTGACCCGACGCAGTTCCGCCTCAAGGACTTCAAGTTCAGGCTGAGGACCGGACGGATGTTCGGCTTCTTTGTTTTTCTTCATCTATGGCTCTTTCTCTTCCTGGATGCTCCGGCAGCTTGACCTGAACGGCTTCCCTGACCTTTCTTGTTAGGAAGATTCTTTTCAAGGACCTTACCGTCACAGATCTTTTCGGCCTCCGAGATCATCTCTTTTGTCTTTTTGCGCGTTTCTTCCAATATCCGACGGTTTTCCTCTTCAACTCGTTTGGCATTTTCGATATACTGCATTGCTGCTTTGTCAGCCGCCTCAAAAATACCGTTCAGCTTCAATGCCGCCTCTGCCATCGATCCGGCTTCCGCGATCGTGACCCTTTTATCGTCAAGTTCCGTCTCTAAACGCCCTATCGTTTCACGGAGGCTCGCTATTTCCTTTGTTTGATTGATCAGTATTTCAAGCAGTTCTCTTCTGTTCAGACGCCGAAGTTCCTTCTCTGTCATACTCATTGCCCCTGTTTTGTCCGGAATCGGAATACCCCCTCCTGCCGAGACACGGAAGCATATACGCGATCCGCGCCGCGATAATCAGGGCACACCAAACAAAGCGCGCCAACACTGACGCAAGTATGTTATAGCGCAGCATTTCCGAAGAATCAAGTACTCACTTCGCGAAAATCGCTAATAATGTCAAAAAATGCAATGGTCGGAAGGCTTTTCGCCCTCCGGCCACAGATCCCGCCGCCTCTCCGCAAGGATACGGGACGGTTCAATAATCGTTTATTACTTTCTGTTCGGCTTTTCAGTCAAGGATCGATACCTTTCCGTCCCGGCTCAAAGTCAGCAGGATGCGGCTCGTATCACGTTCATCTACAACATGGAGCACAATCGTGAACTCGAACTGACCGTTTTTCGCACTGTCGAGGAGAGCTTTAGCCCGTCCTTCCAGTTCATTACGCGACTCCACAAGGTTACCTTCCGAAACACGTAATGCTTCTTTCGCCGACTCATTTGTCAAAGCCGTATCATAAGCGGCACCGAGATTCGCGTAGGCCATATATTCCGTCAGGATCCATACCCCGCCTTCCTGGCTGATACTATGAACGCAGTAAGACACACCGCTCTCCAACATGCCCTTATCGAAGGTCACTCCGAGGGTCTCCACAAGTTCTGCCGGGCTGGGATCATCACTATCTGTCGGTACAGTGGGTTCCTGGACCGGATCGGTCGGCTGAGTGGGGTTCTGATACTCCGACGCCATATCTTCCAGCACCTTCAGGTTGCGGACATATTTCAGTGCCGACTGAGGGGTGACCGCGTACTGCAGAAGAGCCTCCTCATACGCGGAACGGAGCATCTCTTCAGAATGATATTTCGAAAGATTTGCGATCTTGTCTTCCAGCTTATATGCGGCCGAATAATCCTCCGCCCTCAGCAGGGTCTCATAATTGCTGACACCGGCCTGCAGATCTGCGGGAAGATCGTCATAGGCAGATCTGGCCGTAAGGATCCGCGTATCCATGCTGAAGACCTCAGAGTAGGATTCAAATAGCTTTTCATAACTGAAAGCATCCAGCTCAGCGATCTTTTCCTCGACCTTTTCGATCTCCGCTCTTTCCTGCGCCGCAAGCAGCTTCTCGATCGATTCGGTATGCATCAGCTTTTCCATATCTGCGGTGATATACCGGAGGATAGCCAGCTGCCGGTCAAGCTCGCTGCCGGAAAGGGATTCCAGCGCATCGATCCTTTCTTCCGCCTCCAACACCTGCTCGTAGCGATATATAAGGTCGTACTTTTTTTCCTTGACGGCATACTGTTCCAATTCTTCCAGATCCTTGTATTCCCCGGCGTAAAACGCATCCAGCTGCTCACGGACGTTTTCCGCTTCGGGATCTATCTTGTCAAGCTGCTTTTTTACCCGGTCGATCCGGATATCGGAATCGAACTTATCCAGCATCGCATGGAACTGATTCAGATCGCAGGCCGCAAGCTGTTCGTCCGTAGCTTCCTCAAGTGCGGTATGCAGTCCGGCGACATATTCCACCCAGGAATCCTCCAGGGGCGCATCGAAAGGCAGATTGAAGTATTTTTCGGTAGCCTCACTCAAAAGCCGGTTCAGATAATCCTTGGATTTCTTCCGGTCCTTCTCGTCATCATCTTCGTCATCATCGCCGTCGTCATCATCGTCATCGCCGTCATCATCATCGTCATCGCCGTCATCGCCGTCGTCATCATCGTCATCGCCGTCATCGTCATCATCTTTGCCAAAGATGTTCGAAATCACATCCTTGGCGGAATCAATGAGCGAACTGCAGGAAGTCAGCACAAGCATGGCAGACATGAGCAGCATGAGCAGCATCAAAATCTTTGATTTTTTCATGGAATTATCCCCTTTCCGATACTCGGCCGTCCGCCCTCCCGCGCACATTTTCTCCACGCTCCGTCAGAGGCTCCGCACGGCATCCAATATACCCTTGCAGGGCTTGGTTGTAAAGATGATTTTCTCCCGCTCCCGCTGATTTTCATGCGGACATCCGGCCGTTACCAGCCCCTGCTCAGCTGCAGCCGGTAGCAGTCATCACAGACACTGTATTTATCCTGTATCTTCATTTCACGGCCGCAGACACGGCAGCGGCGCAGGAAATCCGTCTTCTTTTCCTTCAAAAACGCGTTGATCTTCTGACTGAGGGCCGCTTTTTCCGTTTGACAGTCATCTTCCAGGCCGACGCGCCGCAGCAGCTGGTGATATACATCATACGCATGGTACTGCAGCTCGCAGTGTTCCAGACTGTCTTCTTCGAAATAGGGCCGCGGCACCTTCTGCCCGCGCATGATGCTCTGACAGCAGATACGCCAATACGAAACCAGCAGATCGTTCTTCACATCTACCGGGCAGGTCACGAGGGAATACAAAAGTGATTTTTCCACTCGGTTCGGGACCACGCCGATCTTCTGCAGCAGGAATTCCGCGGCGCGCATATCTTCGCGGGCAAAGAGCGCATTGCCGGGCAGACTGTCCCAGCAGCGCAGCATCACCGCCAGTGAAGCATCGTAGTCCAATGCTTCCTCCGGGAAGGCGATGGTCAGTTTCTCGATAGGCCTGATCGGCTGGCTGAGGGCCCGCGCGATCAGGCGGGGCTGCGCCATGGTCAGCACGTCGCCGCGGTCGTAACGCCCGAAACGGCCCGCCCGGCCGGCGATCTGCCGGATTTCGGTCGGCAGCAGCGGACGGGTGTGTACTCCGTCGAATTTTTCCGTATCGACAAAAATGATGCGGCGGATAGGCAGAGAGATCCCCATACCGATGGCGTCCGTCGCAACGACGACCGGCGTTTCCTTTTCGGAGAAGCGGCGGACCTCCTCGCGGCGCGAGGCCGGCGGCAGTGCGCCGTATATGACGCTGGCTTTGATCCCCACGGTTTCCAGGGCAGCCGCCAGCTGCAGCACTCCCCTGCGGGAAAATGTGATCAGGGCATCCCCCGGCTTGACTTCGGAGATCTCGCGGAAAACGCCTGAAAAATAGAGCGGGACCAGACGTTCATGCCGCACGATCTCATACGGAGAACCCAGTCGTTCCACCATGCGGACGATCAGGTCTTCCGCTTCCGGGGCAAGGCAGATATGCACCTCGTCGGCATCTATCTCGCAGATAGCCCGCGTCCAGTGCGGCCCGCGGCTGGGATCCGCCAGCATCTGTGCCTCGTCGATCACCGCAACATCATAATGCTGCGCGTAATCCGCCAATTCGATCGTGGAGGCCGTAATGCCGGAAAACGGCACTTCGATACTCTCTTCGCCGGTCAGCAGGCTGCAGGGACAGCCGGCACCGTTCATTTTTTCAAAGACCTCCAGGGCCAGCAGACGCAGCGGGCCCAGATAGACCCCCGCCGCCACGGTTTTGAGCTTTTCCAAAGAGTGATATGTTTTGCCGCTGTTCGTCGGCCCGACATGCAGGATAAAATGCCTCCGCAGACGGCTCCCTTCTTCCAGCAGCGTTTCCGGTGAGAACTGTTCCAGGAAAGAGAGGGCATCCCTGTCCCGTTTTTCCTTTTCCGCTTTTTTCCTGTCACGGCGCTCAAAGGCCGCCTTGATGCGCGTATCGTTATTCACCGCATCGATGACATCCTGTTCGCGCCACTTGAGCAGCGGCGGCTCTCCTTCATGTCCCTCGCGGATGACCTCCTTCGGCGCCGGAAGACACTGTCCGATCAGCCGGGGCGTCAGCCCGTATTTGTCCATGATCCCCTGCCGGGTGATGAGCCTGCTCTTCTTTTTATGATAATGATGCTTCTTATCTGCCATTCTGTTCCTGCTTTCTTGAAAATACAGACTGCGCAGCGCGCAGACCGCCTTAAACTATCATGAATCTGCTGCCGGGTCAAGCCATTGTCACAAAACCGCGGGATATCTTGTCACAAAGTAAATTCCCAAAGTAAATCCCACAGTAGGAATTAAAATTGGATTTACTCTGGGAAACTTTTCGCCGTAGGATTTAC
>JAZLHR010000070.1:0-2496 GCA_045616945.1 Lachnospiraceae bacterium
CCCCCCTCAAGATGAGATATCCTTTAAGACCCCTTGAAGACGACGAGGTTGATAGGGCAGAGGTGGAAGTGCAGTAATGCATGGAGCTGACTGTTACTAATCGGTCGTAAACTTGATCTAGAGAAGATTTTTCTTGACAAATGTGAAATGTTTATATATATTCGATATGCAGTATTCCTCCTTAGCTCAATGGTAGGGCACTCGGCTGTTAACCGAGTTGTTGTAGGTTCGAGCCCTACAGGGGGAGCTAAGGCTCCATGGTCAAGCGGTTAAGACATCGCCCTTTCACGGCGGTAACTCGGGTTCGAATCCCGATGGAGTCATTTTTTCTTTGGCGACTTAGCCAAGTGGTAAGGCGTGGGTCTGCAAAACCCTGATGCGCCGGTTCAAATCCGGCAGTCGCCTCTCGATTCTGACTTTGGAATCATTCAAACCCTCGCCTTGGCGGGGGTTTTTGAGTATGTATTCAGGAGACGATATGGCTACACGCAATCCATCCAATAATGTGCCGGGATCCAGAAGAAAAAAACGCCGCAGGCTTACTCCCTTCGGTAAATTTGTCTTCTCTCTTCTGGCACTTTCTCTTTGTGCGCTTTGCGTATGGGGCGTCAGCCGTCTGATCTCACACTTCTCTCCGGAAGACGGTTCTTCCGAGAACAGCCTCCCCGCCGATCCTTCTTCCGCGGCTTCTCTTCCTTCCGGAGGGGAGACGGCCGGGACAGAATCTATGACAGATCCCGCGGAGACCCTGCCGCCGACGGAATCTGCCCCGGAGGCATCGGACCCGCAGGAACCTTCTTCGTCGGACCCGCTGCCGACAGAACCAGAGCAGCCTACCGAGCCGCAGCCTACCGAACCTCTGCCGCCTACCGAGCCGCAGCCCACCGAGCTGCAGCCCACCGAGCCGCCGACCGATCCGTTCGTTGTGGATCCGACGCTTCCCCCGGAAACGCAGCCCCTTCCGGTTGGCCCCGATCCGGTTCAATACGAGGAACATTCCTATCCGATCCTCAGTATCTATACGGCGGGCGGCGCGGAGATCGCTTCAAAGTATGAATATGTCGCTTGCAGCGTCAATTTATTTGATAATGAAGGCGTTTTTTCCCTGGAAGAAGTCTCGGCCCGCATCCGCGGCCGCGGAAATTCCTCCTGGAAGCTGGACAAAAAGCCCTATCGCCTTCAATTTGACGAGAAGATCAACTTTTTAGGGACGGGCAAGGCGAAAGCCTGGGCTTTGATTCCCAATTATAACGATCACAGTCATCTGCGGAATCATCTGGCTTATGAATGTGCCCTGGCTATCGGCTTGGAAATGACCAGCAATTCCTCTTATGTGGAACTGTACCTGAACGGAAATTATGCCGGCCTTTACCTTGCCTGCGAGCAGGTCCAGCAGGGGACGAACCGGGTCCATATTTCGGACGATCTGGCGGATGTGGATACGGGATATCTGATCGAACTGGATGCCCGCGCCTACCAGGAAGGCGAATACAACGAGGCCTATTTTGCCATTGACGATGGCTACTATGTCATAAAGAGCCCGGACGTCGAAGATGCGGCCTGGACCCGCGCGCATTTTCAATATATCCGTGAACTGACGACCGCCGCCTGGAATTCGCTCTTTTCCGGCAGCTGGGATGAGATTTGCGCCAGGATCGAGCCTGAAAGCTTTGCCGATACGTATATCATCCATGAGCTGTTTCATATGGTAGATGTGGATTTCGCCAGCTTTTTCCTGTACCGTGATGCCGGCGGCAAGCTGTGCAGCGGCCCTGTCTGGGATTTTGATTCCAGTTCCGGAAACTGTTCTTATCAGCCGGACTGTAATGATCCCGAACAGCTGTGGGCAGCGCACAACAATCGCTGGTATCGCCAGCTGCTGGAATATCCGCAGTTCCGCGAGATCGTTGCGGTACGTCTGGAGGCGGCAGCACCGCTTCTCAGCGAAGCCGTTTTGCGCAGCTGCGCCGAAGCCCGCAGCCATCAGCCGGCCTTTGAAAAGGATGCGGCGAAATGGAACACGCTCGGCCGCAGTGTCTGGCAGAATCCGAGCCGTCTGGCGCGCCTGTCGACCTGGGGAGAGCATGTGGACTATCTGCAGAATTGGCTGTCGCGGAGCCTGGCGTTCCTGCAGTCGCAGTATTCCCGGTAGGGATATCGGCCCGGCCTGCATTTCTCTTTTCTTTGCAGGAGAGAACTTTCGGTTTTCCGGGATGCTTTGGGTTGCGGGATGGGAACGGCTCTGATATACTTGGCTTACTGCCCTGCGGCGAAGGAACTCGCCGCGGAAGGAGACCAGCTATGAAAAATCAAGCCCCAATTCATAAAAATCCTGGCTGATTTTTCTTTCTCCTTATCGGTGGCCAAAGGGTAACCTTAACAAGGCTCCCGGCAGGGCGCTTTCAAAAAACAGTTATCAACAGTAAGGAAGTCTCTTATTCGAGACTGAATTCTACATCGTCAGTAAGCATCTTGTGAATGATTCTGACAAGTTTA
>JAZLHR010000071.1:0-23680 GCA_045616945.1 Lachnospiraceae bacterium
TACTTCATCATTTCCGGTGCAAACGGCGAATGGACGAAAGGCAGCACCGAAAGTCTTGTCCTTACCTCTGATGCCGACTTTTCGAAGTTTTTCTGTGTTAAGGTTGACGGCGCTGAAATCGCAGCCGCCAATTATACTGCTGTTTCCGGCTCCACCAAGGTTACTCTGAACGCTGCATATCTCGAAACTCTGAGCGAGGGCAGCCATTCCTTCGAGATCGTTTCCAACGATGGCAGTGCTTCTGCTAACTTTACTGTGAAGGCAGCAGAAAATCCTGCGCCCACTGATCCGACGGATCCTACCGAACAGACAGATCCTACCGATCCGACTTCTCCTCAGACCGGCAATAACAGCCATATGTTCCTGTGGATCGCACTTCTGTTCGTAAGCAGCGGTCCACTTGTCGGAACCACCTTATACGGTAAAAAAAGAAAAAGAGTTGAGTAATCGGCAATCGTAAAATCCGAAGGGCGGGGCGGCTCAAAGGTTTTAGAAAAACATCCATATCGGACACCGGCATTAGGGTTGTGCCGCTTTTCTGTTTGTTGCCCTTGACAAATCAGCACCTTTCGTATATATTAACAATAGTGATTATCATTAGGAGAATGGTTATGAAGAGATATAGCAAAAAACGTCAGGCTATATTCGAGCTGCTGAAAAGCACCAAGGAGCATCCGAGCGCGGAAAGCATATATAAGCAGCTGAAACCCATTTATCCTGATTTGAGTGTAGGTACGGTATATCGCAATCTGAAGGAGATGAAAGAGGAAGGCCTGATCGCTTCCGTTGCTGTCGTGAAGGACAGAGAACGCTTTGACGGCTGCACAGATCAGCATACACATGTGATTTGCTCCGAATGCGGCAATATAATAGATCTGGAGGCGTTCAATCTTCCCGAGGATATGCTGTCACATGCAGAGGAAGAAACAAAATTTTCGATCTCTGTCACAAAGCTTCAGCTGATCGGTATATGCGAAGCCTGCAGACAGGCTCTTAAAAATGCCGATGCTTCCGATAAGTAAACACGGAAGCCATACGGTTTCCGTGTACCAATAAAAAATCATTTGGAGGATATGTTATGAAAAAATGGAAATGCACCATCTGCGGTGAGATCGTAGAAAGCGAGACCCGCCCCGAAAAATGCCCGCTTTGCAAAGCTCCGGGCGAAAAGTTTGTCGAATTAAAAGAGGAAGAAATGAGCTGGGCTGCCGAGCATGTTATCGGCGCTGCCAAGGACGCTCCCGAGGAGATCAAAGAAGGCCTGCGTGCCAACTTTAACGGCGAATGCACCGAAGTCGGTATGTATCTTGCCATGTCCCGCGCGGCTGCCAGAGAAGGATATCCGGAAATCGCCCTGTATTGGGAAAAGGCTGCCTTCGAAGAAGCAGAACATGCCGCAAAATTCGCAGAGCTTCTCGGCGAAGTCCTGACTGACAGCACCAAGAAGAACCTCGAAATGAGAGTCGCCGCAGAAAACGGTGCGACCGCAGGCAAGTTTGAACTCGCAAAGATGGCCAAGGCACAGAATCTTGACGCTATCCACGATACCGTCCACGAAATGGCACGCGATGAAGCCCGCCACGGCAAGGCTTTTGCAGGTCTGCTCAAGAGATATTTCAATAAGTAATCGTACAGGATTCAGGAGTGCGTCTGAGAAATCAGGCGCACTTTTTTTGCGGAGCAGGCATTTCAAGAAGCATGAAATCATATGGGAAATGCATATAAAGCCCGTCTTTCCTTGACAAAAGAATGAAAGGCTTTTATCATAGCAATGATTATTATTAACGAAAAGAAGGATTGCTGCTATGAACGGGCCGATATCGAAAGACGATTATGAAGAGCCGAAGTGCCTCCTGAATATGCACCCGGAGGTCAAGCCTGTCCCCCTGGGACGGATCATAGAAAAATTGGATTCCTATTTGAATCAAAAAGAATATGATGCGGCGGAAAGGCATCTGAAATATTGGCTTTCGGAATCGGATGTCTGTCACGATAGGCGAGGCAAACTTGTCCTGCTCAATGAACAGATCGGGCTTTACAGGAAAATTGATAAAAAGCGGGAATGTCTTGAAGCAGCTGACGCAGCGCTTGCTCTTGCCGGATCTGCCGAAATGAGCAATACCGTCACATGCGCCACAACACTCATCAATGCGGCTACGGGATATAAGGCATTCGGAAAAGCGGAACAGGCATTGCCTCTATACCGAAAAGCGAAGATCATTTATGAAAGCGGGCTTGAACCGAATGACCAAAGGCTGGGCGGACTGTATAACAATATGGCGCTTGCCCTGGCTGAGCTCGGATCGTACCGGGAAGCAGAAGAGCTCTTTATGAAAGCCCTTGAAGTGATGAAGAAGCAGGAACACGGCGAGCCGGAAGCGGCTGTCACCTATCTGAATCTGGCAGACCTTGCCGCAGCTGAATCGGGGCCGGAAGACGGAGCGGAAATCATCGGGAACTATCTTGATAAAGCAGAAAAACTGCTGAATTCCGAAGGGATCCCGAAAGACGGATATTACGCATATGTTTGCGAAAAGTGCGCTCCGGTTTTCGGATATTACGGATATTTTATCACTGAGCAGGAACTGAAAGATAAAGCGAGAGAGATCTATGAACGGACTTGAACTTGCCAAAGGATATTACGAAGAATATGGAAAGCCGATGCTGGAAAGGGAATTTCCAGAGCTTTTGCCTTATTTAGCGGTCGGATTTGTCGGGAGCGGTTCGGAGCATTACGGTTTTGATGATGAAATTTCCCGTGACCACGACTATGAGCCCGGCTTTTGCATCTTTATTCCCGGCGAGGATATCATTGACCGCAGACAGGAATTCCGCCTGGAAAGGGCTTATGCCAAACTGCCGAAGGAATATGCCGGCTTGAAGCGCCAGATTATTTCTCCGGTCGGAGGAAAACGAAACGGGGTTATCAGAACGAAGGATTTTTACCTGAACGCAGTAGGATCCGAAAGCGGTGAACTATCTTTAGAGCAATGGCTGAGATTGCCGGATTATGCATTGGCTGAGGCGTGCAACGGCGAAGTGTTCACGGACAATTACGGCGAGTTTTCAGCGATCAGAGAAAGACTTCTCTGCATGCCGGAAGATATCAGGCTGAAGCGTCTGGCGGGAAATCTTTTGATCATGGCGCAGTCCGGACAATACAATTTTATGCGCTGCCTGAAGCATCACGAGCCGGAAGCAGCACAGCTTGCCTTTGTGGAATTCGTCAATGCGGCAATGAAAACGGCATTTTTGCTGCAGGACAGATATATGCCTTATTATAAATGGAGCTTCCGGGCACTGCGGGAACTGATCGGCAGCGAAGAACTGTCAAAAAAACTTTCTTTCCTGCTGTTCGGCGATAACCGCGACAGCGGCGCAGCAGAAAAGAGGTATGAAGTCATAGAAGAAATCGCTTCCGATACGATCGCTCGCCTGCAGGAAAAGGAAATCACGAATGCGGTTTGCGGGGATCTGGAGAAGCATGCCTATTCCGTCAATGATAAAATTGCCGACAGCAGCATCCGCAATCTGGATATATTGGCCGCCGTCGGCGATTGATGCGCGAAGGACTGCGTTTCCGGCAGATTATTCCGGGACAGCACAGCCCGTTTTGTATCTTTACTCCGGTAAAATGCCCCGCCTCAGAACCCCTGTTTTCACCGCTGCCGGCCTTATGGCCGGCTCTTTATTTGTGCAGTACGGGTTCCCGGCAGCACAGAGTACGGGTTCCCGGCAGCACAGACGGTGCTTGCATAATGACCTATGTACAGATATAATATAAGGGGCTTTTGGAGCTCCTACGGAGGACTAGGTATGAAAGAATGGGATTTTGATTCCCTGGAACAGCAGCAGGCGGTTTTCGGTCCGCAGGATCAATGGATCCGCATGATCGAAAAAGCTTTTCACGTACAGATCAGCCTGCGCGACGATCTGCTCGATATCAAAGGCGAAAATGCCGAAAAAGTCCTTGCGTCGATGGTCCTGGAATCCCTGATTCATCTGTATAACAGGCAGGAAATCATCCGGGAGGATACCGTCAGCCGGCTGATCGAGGAAGCCGAGGACGGGACTCTTGACCGCATGTTCGAAGCGCTCGACAGTGTCGTGACCATGAATTTCAAGGGCCTTCCGATCAAATGCAAAACCGTCGGGCAGCAGAATTATATCAAGATGCTTCGGGAAAAGACCGTGACGCTTTGCATCGGACCTGCCGGAACCGGCAAGACGTATCTGGCTGTCGCACAGGCCGCGCAGGAGCTGAAAGACGGTATGATCGAAAGGATCATCATGAGCCGCCCGGCCATCGAAGCAGGAGAGGAACGTTTGGGCTTCCTGCCGGGAGATCTTGCCCAGAAGGTCGACCCCTACCTCCGTCCGCTTTATGACGCACTGAACGATGTATTCGGCCCCGAAAGAGCCGATAAGCTCCGCGAAAAAGGCATCGTAGAGGTCGCGCCGCTCGCTTATATGCGAGGACGGACGCTCAGCCATGCCAGGATCATCATCGACGAGGGGCAGAATGCCTCCTTATCCACCCTGAAAATGGCTCTGACCCGTCTCGGCGAAAATTCCCGCATGGTACTGACCGGCGATGTAACGCAGATTGACCTGCCCCGCAAGGCGGATTCCGGTCTGGAACGCGCGGCGGATATCCTGAAAAACGTAGAGGGGCTGGGGATCATTCATCTTTCCAACCGGGACGTGGTCCGCAATAAGATCGTAAAGGATATTGTAAAAGCCTTTGAAAAGGCAGATGAAGAGCGCGAGCGCCGTTTCCGTCACCGCCCGCAGGAGGATAAAACGACATGACGATCTCGATTGAAAGAGAAACGGAAGATATCCTGGGCTTTCCCTATGAAGATTTGATCCGCCGGGTCTGCCTGGCTGCACTGGACAGTGAAGACTGCCCTTATGAAGCAGAGGTGGATGTTCTGCTGACCGACAATGCCTCCATCCGTGAGATCAACCGTGAAAACCGCGGGATCGATGCGCCGACAGACGTTCTCAGCTTCCCTATGGCGGAATATGAAGAGCCCGGTAATTTCGATTTCATGGAAAATGAGGATGATCTGTTTCATCCCGAGACCGGCGAACTTCTGCTCGGCGACATGGTGATCTCTCAGGAAAAGGTGCTGGAGCAGGCAGCTGCCTACGGCCACAGCAAAGAACGTGAGCTGGCCTTCCTTGTAGCGCACAGTATGTTTCATTTGATGGGATATGACCATATGGAAGATGCGGAGCGGCTCGTGATGGAAGAAAAGCAGGAATCGCTTTTGGATTCCCTGGGGATAACCAGAAATTAAAGAAATCGGCCCGGATCTGACCGAGCCGGAAAGAAGAAAGAAATGTCTGATAATCAAAAAGCCTTCCTGCGGCAGGGCACGCTCCTTGCGGCAGCGGGCATTCTGTGCCGGATCATCGGCCTGATCTATAAGATCCCGCTGGTGAATATCATCGGCGACGACGGAATGGGCGTATTTAATACCGCCTTCAGTATATACAATATCGTTCTGCTGATTTCGTCCTACAGCCTGCCGACTGCCGTTTCCAAGCTGATCTCCGCAAGATTCAGCCGGCAGGAATACCGATCCGCGTACCGGGTAAATCTGCTGAGCCTTCTGTTCGGCTTTTCTTTGGCACTGCTGGCTGCGTTATTCATGTATTTCGGTGCTCCCTGGCTGAGCGGGACCGTGATGAATATGCCCGAAGCCGAGGCCTCCATCCGGGTCCTCTCTCTGGCAGTTTTACTGATGGGCTCGCTGGGAGCGCTGCGCGGCTATTTTCAGGGTCAGTGCAGAATGACCCCTACGGCCTATTCGCAGATCCTGGAACAGGTCGTACATGTGATCGTCAGTCTGGTCCTTGCCGGGCTGCTCGTGAAGGAAGGGATCGCGCGGGATGCCGGCAGCGGGACCTATTATGCTTCCGCCTACGGTGCCGCCGGAGCAACATCCGGAACGGTCGCGGGCGCATTTGCCGCGCTTGTATTTCTGTTTATTCTGTACAGACATTCGCTCCCTGACATGAAAAAACGCATGGCGGAAGACACGCTGAGCCGGCAGGAGACCACCGGACAGCTTTTGAAGCAGATAGCTCAGACGCTGCTGCCGATCCTTGCCAGCGCCACCATCTATAATCTGATCAACGTGATCGATCAGGCTGTGTATGCCGGCTACGTAAGCACCGATTACCGCACGGTATGGGGCATTTTTACCGGAAAATATATCTTGCTTTACAATGTCCCCGTTGCGATCGCATCCGCGCTTTCTTCTTCCACCCTGCCGACCGTATCTGCCTCCATGGCACGCGGCGATCGGAAAGAAGCGGCGGAGCGGGCCGGATATGCCATTCGTTTCTGCCTGCTGATCGCACTTCCCTGTATGGTCGGGCTCGGCTGTCTGGGCGAGCCGGTGATGGATCTGCTGTTCCGTCACGCGGATAATGCTTTGGCCGGGCAGATGCTGAATATCGGTTCCTCGGCGCTGCTGTTTTATTCCCTGTCTACTATTACGAACGGGATCTTGCAGGGCAGCGGCAATTTCTGGGCGCCGATCTATAATTCCGCGATCGCACTCGCCGTACACGAATTGCTGCTTTCCCTGACACTGCATTTCGGGGGCGATGATATCCGCTTCGTTGTGATCCATCACTGCGTTTTCCCGCTGCTTGTAACGATCCTGAATTTTGTATCATTGCGCAAAAACCTCGGATACCGTCAGGAATGGAAGCTGGCAGTACTGAAGCCTTTTGCGGCTTCCTGCGTCATGGGAGCGGTTTCCTATGCTCTGTATGCCTGCACATCCGGTTTTCTCGGCGGAAATGCAGCGCTTTGCCTGTCTGTTCTGATCGCTGTTCC
Organism: Lachnospiraceae bacterium; assembly: GCA_045616945.1. Lineage (GTDB taxonomy): Bacteria > Bacillota > Clostridia > Lachnospirales > Lachnospiraceae > UBA6987. The sequence goes on from JAZLHR010000071.1 coordinate 6,860, forward strand.
CGTGTACGGTTTGGTACTGCTGGGGATCGGAGGGCTTTCGGAAGACGATTTTTCCATGCTTCCGGGCGGCGGCAGGATTGCATCCCTGCTGAAGCGCATAAAACTTTTGAGGTGACCGCATGAAGATCGGGATCATCGGCGGAGGGGCCGCCGGAATGCTGGCAGCCTTCGGAGCCGCGTCACAGGATACCGGAGCACAGATCGAGATTTTGGAACGCAACGATCTGCTTGGCAAAAAGTTATTATCGACCGGAAACGGTCACTGCAATTTGACGAATCTGACGCTGGATGTATCCTTATACCGGGGCAGCGGCGCAAAGCTGGTCCCGGGAATCCTGCGTGAATTCGGTGTCGAAGATACTATCCGTTTTTTTGAAAGGATCGGTATCTCCTGCATCGACCGGGACGGATATGTTTATCCGCGCAGCCGTGAAGCGAAGGCAGTACGGTCGGTACTGTCACGCTATATAAAGGAAATCGGTATTACTGTCAGAACCGGATGCCTTGTGACGGGGATCCGGCGGGAACCGGACGGATTTACCGTGATATGCGGCAGCGAAAAATCTCACTATGACAGGCTGATCATTTGCTGCGGCGGCATGGCGGCTCCGAAAACCGGTTCGGACGGTTGCCTGTTTTCCTGTCTCGCGGACCTTGGAACGGTGCAGCGGCCTTTCCTGCCGGCTTTAGTCCCGCTCGCAGCCGAAGAAAGCTATTGCAGCCTGTTTGCGGGCATCCGCGCGGATGCATCCGTGACGCTCCTGCTCGACGGGCAGCCTGTACGCACGGAAAAGGGAGAAGTGCAATTTACGGACAGCGGTATTTCCGGGATCGCTGTATTTCAGCTGTCGGGAGAAGCCATCCGGGCACAGGCGAACGGAAAATCCGTTCAAATATCAGTCGATTTATTTGCGGATGCAGATCCTGCAGCAATGCGCGGATCCCTTGTTTCTCTGTGCCGGGCCTATCCCGGGCGGAAAGCCGAACAGCTTTTGACCGGATATATCCCTGAAAAAATGCATCCCGTGCTGCTCCGATTAGCGGGGATACGCCGAGAGAAGCCTATCGGAGAACTGAAAGAAGAAGATATCCTGCGCCTCACGGAAGCTGCCTGCAGCCTGCCGTTTACGATCTGCGGCAGCAAAGGCTTCGATGCCGCACAGGTCAGTACCGGCGGCCTGCTGCCTGAGCGGGATCTGCAGCTTCTCCCCGGACTTTTCGCAGCCGGAGAGGCTGTCGACGTTGACGGTCCCTGCGGCGGATATAATCTGCAATGGGCCTGGAGCAGCGGATATATCGCCGGCCGCAATGCCGCAATTCTCCATTAATTATCTTAAAAGCCTTTTGCCTTTTCTGCCGGGAAGAAATCAGATTTCCGAATTGGATTTTATAAAACAGGAAACACACGCAAAAGAGGGATCATCCTTTGGCAATATGTGTGGTATGGATGCTGCTACTTATATGTTCAAAAATGAAAAATAACATGAAGAGTAAAGACAAAAGGTCAATGACATCAGAAGAAGCAAGATCGTTTTTCTTTGCGTATCGTGGAAACTTGTTCTTTATGCAGCAAGAAGAGCCGGAGAAGATGCGGCCATTTCTGAGATCAGTTTGGTGGCGGCGTCCGGTTTTACACGCTTGGCGTAAAAAGATTCTTGATAGCCTTTATGATGATTTGGTTGTTGAAAATAAGAACGAAGAAGCCTTTATATATAGATGACTATTTTTCTCTCCTGCGATCCATGGAATGGGGCATCCGAAACCACATATAAAAGTTGCTTGTTATGTTGGATTATGCCGCGGCCGAACTTGATCCGCAACAAAAAATACTTATTATGGAATCACTGGCCGGACGTACCGCCATTCGCCAAGGCGGAGGAGTCTATTTCATAAAACGGCACACGGTTTTCCATTGCAAAATAAGAGCGCAAATGAAAAAAGTGGTAGAAAAATTAACGGATTTTGATGCATCCGTTATTCCGGTGAAATTCGGGACGATGGATTGGAAAATTAGATATAACGTCGCGCTTGAGAAGATGCAACGTGAATTGAGATGAAATTGCCGTATGCTTTATAAAAAACGATGGCTCGGCAGTGGCGCACGAAAAATCTTATTCTATTGACATTATTATGGTCTCGACAAATCCCGGTTTGTCGAGCTGAAAAATCAGCCCGCCGAGGAAATTTTCTTCTTCGGCGGGTTATATTCTGTCAAAAAACATCCTTATGAGGTGCTGACGTTCTTCAGCGGCAGGCCTTCTTGTGTCAAATAACATCCCTGCGGGACTGTGCTGTTTCCGCGGGTGTTCTGTATCAAAAAACGTTCTTATATGAGCTTTTTATGTGTTTGTACTTGATTTCGGCGATGATTATGCTTTGTATCGGCAACATTCCTGATCAGAGCTTCAGCAATACCCCGGCCACAGCACCGACAAGCAGAAATACTGCCGGGTGAAGCTTTTTGAAATGACGGATCCCGACAAAACTGACCGCTGCCAAAGAGATGGCTTTCCAGTTGAATAACGTAAGAATACCATCCGATAATGTTTTGCCGGTCAGGAGCGTCATCTGCCCCAGGCTGAGCAGAACCGCCGTGATCATGGCGACGGAGGCGGGACGCAGACCGGAAAAGACGCCTTTCACAAACCGATTGTTCTGGAATCGTTTCATAAAGCCCGCAATGATCAGCATGATGATCAGGGAAGGAAGGATCAATCCGAAGCTGGCGATAAGGGCTCCGGGGATGCCGCCGACCGTAAAGCCGGTATAGGTGGCCATATTGACGCCGATGGGACCGGGCGTGGATTCTGATACGGCGATCATATCTGCCAGCTGCGCGCGGGTGTACCAGCCGGTCTTATCGGCGATCTCCTGCAGGAAAGGCAGTGTAGCCAGACCGCCGCCGACCGCGAACAGGCCGGTCTTGAAAAATTCCCAAAAGAGCTGCAGATAAATCATTTACCGTTCCTCCTTTCGGATCAGACAGAAGAGAAAGCCGATGACCGCGGCGGAAAGAACAAGCACGACCGAAGAAACCGGCGTAAACATAGCCAGCAGCACGGCCGCGTACAGAAGCCATACCCAAAGGGCTTTTTTCAAGACAACACTTTTGAACAGCTTGATGACAGTCTGCAGGACCATGACCGTCACAACTACACGGATCCCGGCAAATGCATGCTTGACCCAGGCGATATCGGAAAAATTCTGCAGAAATGCGGCGATCAGGGTAATAATGATCAATGAAGGGGCAACGACGCCCGCCGTTGCAAAGATGCCTCCTGCGATCCCCTTGACCTTGTAGCCGATATAGGTCGCCGTATTGACGGCGATGACGCCGGGGGTGCATTGCCCGACTGCGTAGCAGTCCGTTAATTCTTCTTCCGATGCCCAGCCGCGGTTATCGACCACTTCACGCTGCAGCATGGGAAGCATCGCGTAGCCGCCGCCGAAAGTCAGTCCGCCGATGCGCGCAAATGTCAAAAACAAGTCCCCGTAAATGTTTTTCATTCAGTTCTGTCCTTTCAAGTATTGGATGGCATCTTCCAGCGTGGAAACACCGACCAGCTTCATGCCGCGGGCGTTCAGACGGCCCGAAAGAGCCGATTTGGGAAGAATACAGGTCGTATAACCGAGACGGAGGGCTTCCTGGATCCTTTGTTCGGCCAGCGGAACCATTCGTACTTCACCGGAAAGGCCTACCTCACCGAATATCACTGTATGAGGATCGATGGCAAGGTTTCTGTAGGATGAGTAAACGGAAAGGACGATGCCCAGATCCAGCGCCGGATCGCTGACCTTCATACCGCCGGTGATATTGATGTAGGCATCGCAATCCGAAAGAGATAGACTGCAGCGCTTTTCCAGCACGGCCATAAGCAGATTGACACGGTTGTAATCCGTACCGGCGGCTGTTCTGCGCGGCACAGGAAAATTGGTGCGCGCAACAAGCGCCTGCACCTCCAGCAGCAGCGGCCTTGTGCCTTCCATGACACAGGAAATGACCGAACCGGAAACATTTTCGGGGCGGCCGCTTAAAAGAAACGCAGATGGGTTCGGGACCTCGACCAGTCCCTGGCTCTGCATCTCGAAAACACCGATCTCGTTGGTGCCGCCGAAGCGGTTCTTGACGCCGCGCAGGACGCGGTAGGACGCATGACGGTCTCCTTCAAAATACAAGACGGTATCGACCATGTGTTCCAGCATACGGGGGCCTGCAACGGTCCCTTCCTTGGTCACATGTCCGATGATAAATACCGTGATATTCAGGCTTTTTGCCAGATTCAGCAGGAGAGAAGTACATTCCCGCACCTGGGTGACGGAACCGGGCGCACCGGAAGCGTCGCCGCAGCACATCGTCTGGATAGAGTCGATCACGACCGTTTCGGGCTTTTCCTTCCGGATCAGCTCGGCAATGGTATCCATATCCGTTTCGCACAGGAAGAGGATATCATCCGTAAAGCTGCCGATGCGGTCCGCACGCAGCCGGATCTGCCGCAGCGATTCTTCCCCGGAAATATACAGCACCTTGTGCCCGCTGCCGGAAAGCTCGCGGCAGACCTGCAGGAGCAGGGTGGATTTTCCGATTCCGGGATCGCCGCCGATCAGCAGGAGAGAACCGGAAACGATACCGCCCCCGAGAACACGGTCCAGCTCCGGAAAGCCCGTGCTGCAGCGCATTTCCGTGCCCGTGTCGATCTCACGCAGCTTTTTCGGCTGCGGGGAGGTCGTAATGCCGGATATTCCCGCCCTGTGAGGCAGCTTTATGTCCTTCGGGGCTTCGACCATTGTATTGGCGGCATGGCAGCCGGGGCAGAAGCCGCACCATTTGGAGACTTCATATCCGCATTCAGTGCAATAAAATACGTTCGTGTTTTTTGCCATTCTTATACCTGCTCCTGAGAAAGCGCCGCGTCATTGCGGAAATCCAGTTTTTCTCCGTCCGTAATGACCGTAAGAAAATCGCCTTCACGGACCGTTCCCTGCAGCAGACGCTCGGCCAAAGGATCTTCCAGCATGCTTTGAAGCAGCCGGCGGACGGGACGCGCACCGTACCGGGGATCGTATCCTTTCTTGGCAAGGAAAGCCAAGGCTTCTTCACTGAACTGCAGATGCATGGGCCGCGACTGCGCAAGCCGCTCGCGGATCTGAGAAAGCTGCAGTTCCAGAATCGCGCGGATATCCTTCTCCGTGAGAGCATGGAACACGATGATCTCATCGATACGGTTCAGGAATTCCGGACGGAAAATATGCTGGACTTCCTCCATGACCGCGTTTTTCATGCGGATATGATCCGCTTCGGCGTCCTGCTGCTGCGAAAAGCCGAGTGTTTTCGGGGCCACGATCCGCTCTGCACCGGCATTGGAAGTCATAATAATAACGGTATTGCGGAAATCGACCGCATTGCCCTGCGCATCGGTCAGACGGCCCTCGTCCAGGATCTGCAGAAGGATGTGGAATACATCCGGATGTGCTTTTTCGATCTCGTCGAACAGCACGACACTGTATGGATGGCGGCGCACTTTATCGGAAAGCTGACCGCCTTCGTCAAACCCGACATAGCCGGGCGGGGAACCGATCATTTTTGAGACAGAGTGTTTCTCCATATATTCGGACATATCAACACGGATCAAATGATCCTCTCCTCCGAACAGAGCCGCGGAAAGGGCTTTGGAAAGCTCGGTTTTTCCTACGCCGGTCGGTCCGAGGAACAGGAAGGAACCGATAGGCCGCTTCGGGTCACGCAGTCCGACACGGCTGCGGCGGATGGCCTTGGCGAGCACGCCGACGGCTTCCTCCTGCCCGATCACGCGCTTATGCAGTTCTTCCTCCAGATGCAGCAGACGGCTGCCTTCATCGATGCTCAATTCCTGTACGGGGATACCAGTCCACAAAGCGAGCGTGGAAGCGATCTCAGCAGGAGTGACGGTACTTTTTCCGGCAAGAAGCGCACCGGAACAGGCTTCATCCAGGAGATCGAGTGCCTTATCCGGCAGAAGACGGTCTGTAATATACCGTTTGGAAAGATCTAATGCAGCACGAAGAGCATCATCATCGATTTTCAGCCGATGGTGCTTTTCATAAACAGGACGTCTGCCGCGCAGAATCGCCATAGCCTCCTCAGAAGAAGGCTCCTCCACTAAAATGCTCTGGAAGCGGCGTTTCAAAGCCGTATCTTTTTCAATATGTTTGCGGTATTCCGTAAGCGTCGTCGCGCCGATGATCTGCACTTCCCCGCGGGAAAGCGCGGGTTTCAGAATATTTGCGGCATCCAGCGTGCCTTCGGCGCTGCCTGCCCCGATCAATGTATGGAGCTCGTCGATGAACAGGATCACTTCGGGGTGCGCGTAGCACTCCTCCAGAAGCTGCTTCATACGTTCTTCGAATTCGCCGCGGAATTTTGTTCCGGCCACGACGGAGGCCATGTCCAGAGCCAGAACACGTTTGTTTTTCAGGAAAGGGGGAACATCGTCCCGCACCAGGCGGAGAGCAAGTCCCTCTACGATCGCGGTTTTGCCCACACCGGGCTCGCCGATGAGGCAGGGATTGTTTTTGCCGCGGCGGCTGAGGATCTGGATCAGGCGTTCGGTCTCACGGCCGCGCCCGAATACCTGTTCCAGCTTTCCGGCGGCAGCAAGTCCCGTCAGATCACGGGTAAAATGGGCGAGGGTATCCGTGCCGGGCGCGGAAGAGGAAAGAAGTTCCTCCATCGCGTAGCGGTCTTCCCCCATGGCTTCCGTCAGCTGTTCCTGGAGTTCCAGCGTATCCTGCTTGAGATCGCGCAGGATTTTCGCGCCGAGGCCGTCCGGTTCCTGCAGAAGAGCTGTGAGCATATGCTCCGTGCCGATGACCTCCGAACCGAGATCGGAGGCGATATCGCGGCTGTCCTCCAAAAGGAGACGGCAGAGCGGCGTATATTCGGGATCTCGCGAAAGAGAGGACGCAGGAACAGTGAGTTTATCCAGCGCGGCAGTCAAAGTTTCGGGCGTAACGCCCTTCCGGGCAAGCACATGCGATGCAATACTGTCAACGGAAGCCAGCGCGAGAAGCAGATGTTCCGTCCCGATTGCCGCAGCCTTTCTTTCGATCGCCAGCGAGCGGCACTTGCGCAGAACCTTCCTGGCCGTATCTGTATAGGGAATATCAAATGTCATCATCGTATCTTTTAACACCTTCCGGCGGAAATATCCGCTCCTACAGTAAACCACTTTTTGCCCGTTTTGTAAAGTCCGCGGGCGCCCGGCCCGGCACCGAAAACAAGAAGCGGAACAAACGCCGAAGCATAAGACGGAATAAGTATCTTTTGACACCTATTGTAAATCATGGTATAATAAGTCGGCTGATCAGATAGATAATACAGCCGTTAATATAGAGTGAGGTCAAAACATGAACAGAAAAAGAGGAAATATCCTCATAGCGTGCGGAGCGATCGTTGCGGTGCTTCTGGTCGCTCTGATAGCATATTTATTGATGAGGGACGGTTTGCTGCAGGAACTGTTCGGCAAGGAGAGCAGCACGGCAGCGGAAGAGTCTCCGACTTCGCCGAAGCCTACCGAAAAGGCCTCAGAGCCTGCGGGCAGCACGGAAACGGAAACGGCAAAGCCCACCGAACCTCCGGCACCGAAGACCTTCCTGCGTATGGGCGTAAAGTCTCTGCAAGGCAGGTTCAGCCCGTTTTATGAAGCCTCGGGCGGAGATGAAGCCGTTCTGGAGTTGACCCAGCTGAAGCTCCTGACGCTGGACCGCAGCGGCCTGCCCGTGGAAAATGCCGCAGAAGGCGACACGCGCAGCTACGACGGAAAAGAGTATACCTACATCGGTCCCGCGAGCATCCGCGGGGATTACGATGCGGAGAACAATATCACCACCTACCGGGTCAAGCTGCGGAGCGATCTGTATTTCTCCGACGGCGTACAGGTGACCGCGGATGATCTGATCTTCAACTATTATATGCTCCTGCAGCCCGAATTTGACGGAAAAGGCATGTTCCGGAGTTATCCCATCGTCGGTCTGCTGAATTATTACTATAACAACAGTGCTGCCGAAACAGTCGTCATTACTGACGAGATGGTTGCGGACAGACTGAAAAATGCGATAGAGGTCCCTGTGAACGATGTGATCTCGGACTATATCCGCGAGATCATGCACAGCACGCTGGAATCCGAAATGAAGCTGTTTGAGGATACCTGGGCGACTTATCAGTCCATTCACAAGGCAAACAGTGCACTGGAACTGTTTTACAGCCTGTACGGACTTGATCTCAATTATTCCCTGCCTGATAAGACCGCTGCCGAAGTGGTCGACGATGTGACCGTCCAATACGGTATGAACTATCAGCTGCTTGCCGACAGTTATGCCTGTGACCCGCACTATTTTGACGAACAGATCCAGAATTACGTGCGCGAAAGACTGCAGTACGAATATATCCTGATCACGCCCGGCGAGAATGTGGATTCGATTTCCGGCATCCGAAAGCTCGGTGATTACGAGATCTCGATTTCGGTTTACGGCTTTGCTGTGGAAACCATCTATAACTTGTTCGACATCTATATCGCACCGATGCATTATTACGGCAATCCGGATTGTTATGATTATGATGCGCACCGCTTCGGTTTCATCCGCGGCGGGCTGGATTTTGAAAAACTGCATGTTTCCGAGCCGATGGGCGCCGGTCCGTACCGTTTTGTATCCTATGATCCGGCAGCCGGCACGGCGGAACTTGCCGCTTCCGGTTATTATTGGCAGGGAAAACCGAAGCAGGACCTGCTGCGTATCCTGAAGATCTCTCCGTCAATCGACAAAAACGAAAACGAAGCCCTGGCCTATGCTCTGTTCAATAACGAAATTGATATCGCCTCCGTGGAAGGGGACAAGGGCTTTTACGAACAGATCCGCTGGATGAACGCGAACGATTCACTGTGCGGGACTGCCATCCAGACACTGCAGTATCCGAATTACGGCTATTCGTATATCGGGATCAACGCTTCCATGGTCAATGTGGGCGGCATACCGGATTCCGATGCCTCCGTTGCCCTGCGCAGGGCCTTCGCGACGCTTTTTGCGGCATATCGCGGTCTGGCCTGCCGTGAATATTACGGAGACGCCGCATGCGTGCTCGACTATCCGATTTCCGGGACCAGCTGGGCTTCCCCGCGTCCCGGCGACGACGGCTACCGGGAAGCATATTCCGTCATTCCGGATCCGGAGCTGGGCGCGGATCTGGAGATCTACCGGGAAAATATGACCGAAGAAGAGCGTTTTCTGGCCGCTCTCGATGCCGCAAAAAGCTATCTGCGTGCTGCCGGCTATTCGTTTGATGAAGCAAACGGGACCGTCACCGAAGCGCCGGAGGGCGGTACCCTTCGCTTTGAAGTGCTTGTCTGCCTGGATGAGACCGGCAATTCCGTTTATACGATTCTGGAGCGGGCCGCATCCGCGCTTTACGGGATCGGGCTTACGCTGGATATCCGTCCGATCGCTTCCAATGAAGACCTTTGGATCTCCCTCTACATGGAAGGTGCGCAGATGTGGGTATCGTCCTGGAACGATTACCCCGTCCCGGATTATTATTCCCATTATCACAGCAGTCAATCCGTCCTGAACGGGTATAATTTCTACAATATCAATGCGCCTGAACTGGACGCGATGCTGGAAGAGCTGCAGGTCTGCGAAGATCTGGGCAGACAGGCGGAGCTGTACGGCGGCGTGATGAATACCGTTCTTGACTGGGCTGTTGAAGTGCCTTGTTTACAGAAGCAGGAAGCTGTCATCTACAGCGGTACACAGGTCCTGAACGGCGATATACTGCAGGATCTGACGATCCATTCGCCGCTTACGGATTACATCTGGGGACTGGAGGTAAAGCCGCTTGAATAGCTATTTTGCGATTTTATCGCGCATGAAATATATCAGCCGCTGGGCACTGATGCGCAATATGGTTCCCGAAAATATTGCCGAACATTCTCTGGAGGTCGGTTTTCTCGCACATGCCATGGCGACGCTCGGCAATCTGCGTCTGGGGAAAGATCTGGATGCGGACCGTGCGGCCGTGCTCGGAATGTTCCATGATACAACGGAGATCCTGACGGGCGATATGCCTACACCTGTCAAATACAACGATGCTTCGATCCGCGGCGCGTATCGGAGGATAGAAGATCAGGCCGCCGAAAGCCTCCTGAACATGCTCCCGGCTGACCTGCAGTCGGTTTACCGGACGATGTACGAGCCCCTTCCGGGCGAAGAATACCTTTGCAGGATCGTCAAGGCGGCCGATAAGCTTTCCGCATTGATCAAATGCATGGAAGAGGAAAAAGCAGGCAATAAGGAATTCAGTTCCGCCTGCCAATCCATCTACTCCAAGCTGCTTGAAATGCCTTTGGAAGAGCTGCATATCTTTATGGATGAGTTCCTGCCTTCCTACCGGCTGACGCTCGACGAGCTGCAGCTGCCTCAATGAGCATTCGTAAGTCCGCCTTTTCCCGCTTGCGGTAAAGCACGAAAGGAAAACGCATGAAACTGTTTCGGAAAATCCGCGATATATGGCGCAGAATGACCTATATGCAGGCATCCTTTGCCCTGCTGGTCCCTGAAGTGTTGCTGCTTTTGTATCTTTTCATCAAGGCAGTCGTGACCGGCGGCGGGCTCAGCCTGGGAGAAGGGGCATTGGGACTGCTTGTCCTGATCCTCAGCGGTCTCGGAATGTATATCCCGGTTTACGGACATTTTGTAGTGAAAGCAGACGGGAAGCGCAGCTGGAAAATACCGTTTTTCCTGCATGCGGGCATTTTTGTGCTATCCGTCATATTGTACCTGAGCGGTCTCGGCTGAAAAAAGTACTTGCGTTTGTAAATTTGATTTTGTATAGTGTTCACGTTTGTAAGGGGGGAACAGTGTATGGGAGAACTGATTCGTGTAGCGGTCGATTGCATGGGCGGAGACAACGCGCCCGTACAGCCTGTCATGGGAGCCCTGGATGCTCTGAAAGCCAGAGACGATTTTCAGCTCCTGCTGGTCGGTCAGAAGGATGTGATCGAAGCCGAGCTGGCGAAATATACCTTCGACAGGGGCCGTGTTGCGGTGATCGATGCCCCGGAGGTGATCGAGACCGGTGAACCGCCTGTTGCCGCCATCCGCAAAAAGAAGAATTCCTCGATCGTCATCGCGCAGCGCATGATCCGCAGCGGTGAAGCCGAAGGATTTGTATCCGCAGGCAGCACGGGAGCCGTTCTGGCCGGCGGTCAGCTGGTGGTCGGACGCCTTCCCGGCGTGGAACGCGCCCCGCTCGCCCCGCTCATCCCCACACTGAAGGGCGTATCGCTGCTGATCGACTGCGGCGCCAATGTCGATGCACGGCCGGATCATCTGGTGCAGTTCGCGAAAATGGGTTCCCTTTACATGAAGAACATCATCGGTGTGGAAAATCCGACCGTCGGTCTCATCAATATCGGGACCGAGGAAGAAAAGGGCAACGCCCTCTGCAAAGAGACATTCCCGCTGCTGCGTGACTGCCCCGATATCAACTTTATCGGCAACGTGGAGTCGCGCGAGGTGCCCTACGGAGCCGCGGATGTCTACGTATGCGAAGCATTTACGGGGAATGTCATGCTGAAGCTGTATGAAGGCGTCGGTTCGGCCATGACAAAAATGATCAAGCAGGGCATGATGAGCAGCCTCCGTTCGAAGATCGGCGCACTTCTCGTGAAGCCCGCCCTCAAGAAGACGCTCGGGAAAATGGATGCTTCCGAATACGGCGGTGCCCCGATGCTCGGCCTGAACGGTCTGATCATGAAGACCCACGGCAATGCAGGCTGTAAAGAATTTCGCAATTCGGTGCTGCAATGCGTCACCTTCGCAGAGCAGCATTTAACCGATAAAATCAAAAATGCATTGGCACATTGAATGTGCTGAGGAGGAAAAAGTATGGAATTTGATAAAATCAGTGAGATCGTCGCACGCGTGCTGAATCTGGAGCTTTCCGAGATCACTCCCGAAAAGTCTTTCGCCGATGACCTGGACGCCGATTCCCTTGATCTGGCCGAGATCATCATCGCCATGGAAGATGAGTTCGGTGTGACCGTTCCGGATGAAGCTCTGGAAAAGATCGTTACCGTAAAGGATGCCTGCGATTTCGTAAAGAACTGGTTAGACGAGCATTGATGTATGCAGGCCGGGTCCGTCATAGGACGCGGCAAAGGAGCACCGGAAAGCCAGACCGCCCTTCTTTCCTCAGGGAAAGTGATGGAGCGGTTTCTTTCCGTGTTTAAGAAGGAAGAGTATGTACAACGAATTGGAAAAAAAGCTGGGCTTCTTTTTTCAGCGCAAAGAACTCCTGAGCACCGCCCTGACACATTCTTCGTATTGCAATGAACATCAGCTTGCAAAAACAGACTGCAATGAACGCCTGGAATTTCTGGGAGATGCGGTCCTGGAGCTCGCTTCCAGCCGATATCTGTTTGAAAAATATCCGTCGGAGCAGGAAGGTACACTGTCAAAAATGCGTGCGGCCCGCGTTTGCGAAGAAGCTCTGGCCGGCTGTGCGAGGACGTTGGAGCTTGGAAAATATCTGCGCATGGGCAAGGGCGAGCACCAGACCGGCGGCGCGGAACGGGATTCCATACTGGCGGATGCACTAGAAGCCGTCCTGGGGGCGGTATATCTGGACGCGGGCTTTGAGAAAGCGGAATCAATCGTCCGGAATTTCATCATGCCTTCGGCAGAGCAGGGGCCGCAGCACGCGGACAGCAAGACTCTGCTGCAGGAGCTCGTTCAAAGTCACGGTGTATCCGAGATCCGGTATGTTCTGAAGGAAGAACAGGGGCCGGAGCATCTGAAAGAATTTACCATGGAAGTCTTTCTGGACGGGGAGTCGTACGGCTGCGGTACCGGACACAGCAAAAAGCAGGCGGAAAAAGCAGCTGCCGAGGCTGCCCTGGACAGATTGAAGAAGCAGAGGTAATAGAATGTATCTGAAGAAAATTGAAGCACAGGGCTTCAAATCCTTCGCAAACCGGGGTGTATTCGAATTCACGCCGGGCATCATGTGCATCGTGGGTCCGAACGGCAGCGGAAAGAGCAATGTCGCCGATGCCGTACGCTGGGTCTTGGGCGAACAGAGCGCCAAGCAGCTGCGCGGCTCCAATATGCAGGATGTCATTTTTTCCGGAACGGAAAACCGCAGAGCCATGGGATATGCGTATGTTGCCGTCACGCTGGACAATACGGACCATGCGCTGAATGTGGATTACGACGAGGTCACGATTTCCAGACAGGTCTTCCGCTCCGGTGAAAGTGAGTATCGCATCAACGGCAACATCTGCCGCCTGAAGGATGTTTACGAACTCTTTTACGATACCGGTATCGGTCGGGAAGGCTATTCGATCATCGGTCAGGGGCAAATCGATCAGATTCTCAGCAATAAACCCGAAGAACGCCGTGAAATGTTCGATGAAGCGGCCGGCATCGTCAAATTCAAGAAGCGCAAAGCGATCACCCTGAAAAAGCTGGAAGAAGAACATCAAAATCTGCTGCGCGTCAATGATATCGTCTCCGAACTCGAAAAGCGTGTCGGTCCCCTTGAAAAGGAAAGTGAAACGGCCAAGCATTATCTGAATCTGCGTGACGAGCTGCGGGCGTACGAGATCGGCGCATTCTACCTTGAATCTACGGAAGCGGAAACGCATCTGCAGAAGGTCAGGGAAAATCTGGCGATTGTTACGGGCGACCTGACGAACGTGTATAAAGAAGCGGAAACGCTGAAAGATCAATATGATTCTCTGAGCGGCGCCCTGGCTGAGCAGGAAGAAGTGATCGACCGGAAGCAGCAGCGACGCAGCGATGTGCGTGTAGATCAGGAAAACCGTGAAGGACGCATCGGCATCCTGCGCGAACAGATCCAATCCGCCAAAAACAGCAAGGAAATGATGGCGGAGCGCCTGACTGCCCTGGACGGCGATATTTCCCGTCTGAACGAAGAAAAAGCCGTCTTTATGAAGGATAAGGGCGACCTGAACCGTCAGCTGGATGCTGCGGACGATAAGATCACCCGCATGGAAGAAAAGCTGGAAGCTGCCGATGCGCATATCCAGGACCTGCTGGACCAGGCCGAAGCGAAAAACAGTGAGATACTGGCTTCCATGCAGGAAAAAGCCGAGCTGGCCGGCAATATCCAATCGCTGGATGCGAAAAGGTCCAATCTGCAGCTGCGTCGCAGCGAGCTGGCCCAGGAACTTCTGACCGCAGAAGCGGAAGAACAGGATCAGCGTGCCCGGGCAGATACATGCCGGAAGGATCTGCAGGAAACCAAAGCAGAACTGGAAGAAGATGCCGCCCGGATCAACGAATATAAGGAATCTCTTTCCGGGAAACAGAAAGAACTCAGTGAAGCGAATCAGATACTCCGCGGCGCCGAGCAGAAGACTGCCCAGCTGAAAAGCCGTCTGGAAGCGCTCCAGAACCTTACGGAACGCTATGAAGGTTACGGCGGAGCCGTTCGCAAGGTAATGGACTGCAGGAATGATCATCCTGCCATTTGCGGCGTTGTAGCCGACCTGATCACTACGGATAAGCTGTACGAGACCGCCGTAGAGACTGCACTGGGCGGAAAGATCCAGAATATCGTCACCGAAACGGAAGCCTGCGCCAAGGAAATGGTACAGTTCCTGAAGCAGAACCGCCTGGGAAGAGCGACTTTCCTTCCGCTCGATTCCGTCAGCGGGCAGGAGAATTTCCCGCAGCCGGAAGCTTTAAAGGAAAACGGAGCCATCGGCCGCGGAAGCGATCTGGTCAAAGCAGATAAGAAATATGCAGGCGTCGTCCAGTCTCTGCTGGGCAATATCCTTGTTGCCAGAGATATGGAGGCCGGTTCCCGCATTGCCCGCAAATATCATTTCCGTCTGCATATCGTCACGCTGGAGGGAGAATATTTCAGCCCCGGCGGTTCGATCTCCGGCGGTGCATTCAAAAACAGCAGCAACCTTCTTGGACGCCGCAGAGAGCTGTCAGAGCTGGAAGAAGCCGTGAAGAACGCGCAGCACGCATGCAGGATCGCTGAAGAAAAAGCAGCTTTGCTCGAAAAAGATAAGGAATCTTTGGAGATCAATCTGGAAAATCTGCGCACGCTTTCCGAATCCCGGCGTCTGCGTGAAACCAAATTGAGTCTGGAACTGGCACAGCTGGAAAGAGACATAGAAGAAGGCCGCAGCCGGAGAAAGAATTCCGAAACGGAAGAGAAGCAGATCCTGACAGCCATTTCCGCTTTTGATGCGGAAAAGGAAAAAGCAGTTGCCTCCGACCGTGCCCTGGACGCCGCCAATGTGCTCCGCCGCAAGGAGATCACCGGCATAACGGCTTCCGTCGAACGGGAAAAGAACCGCCGGGCAGCCGCCGCGAAGGATCTGGAACAGCTGAGGATCGAATTTGCCAATCAGAACCAAAAGAACGAATTCCTGCTTGAAAATATCCGCCGTATCAATTCCGAATCGGAACGGCTCCTGTCAGAACGCGAAAATGTCCTGAAGACCGCCGAAGAAAGCATCGAAGCCCAGCAGGCCCGCGAAGCCGAGATCGAGGCTTTGACGCAGGCTATGGCCGATGGGGAGGCGGAGCTTGCCGCACTTGGTACAGAATTGGAAACGCTGGTGCGTCAGAAGGAAGAGACCAAGGAGAAGCAGCAGGGGTATTTTGCCTCGCGCGAATTGGTCCTGCAGCGCCAGACCGATCTGGACAAGGAATCCTTCCGTCTGCAGGGACAGCAGCAGCGTCTGGAAGAGCAGATCGAAAAGCAGGCCGAATATCTCTGGTCCGAATACGAAATGACTCCTTCGCAGGCCAAAGCCGCCTACAATCCCGAGATTACCAAGCTTTCCGAGGCACGTAGCTTCATCAGTGAGAAAAAGGCTGCCATCAAGGCTCTCGGCAATGTCAATGTGTCCGCCATCGAAGAATTCAAGGAAGTTTCCGAGCGTTTTACGTTCCTTCACGGGCAGCAGCAGGATATCGCCAAAGCGGAAGAGGAACTGCAGAAGATCATCCGGCAGCTGGAAGACGGAATGCGCCGTCAATTTTCCGAACAATTCGCGATCATTCAGAGGGAATTCAACCTTGTATTCCGGGATCTGTTCGGGGGCGGCAAGGGCACTCTGGAACTGATGCCCGGAGAAGATCCGCTGGATGCGGGCGTTATCATCAATGCGCAGCCGCCCGGCAAGAAGCTGCAGAATATGGCGCAGCTTTCCGGCGGCGAAAAGTCGCTGACTGCCATCGCACTGCTCTTTGCCATCCAGCGGCTGAAGCCTTCGCCTTTCTGCCTACTGGACGAGATCGAGGCAGCGCTGGATGAGCCGAACGTAGCCCGTTTTGCGGATTATCTGAACCGCCTGAAGGACACGACGCAATTCCTTGTCATCACGCACCGACGCGGCACCATGGAAATGGCAGACCGTTTATACGGTGTCACGATGCAGGAAAAGGGTATTTCGGTCCTGGTATCGGTCACGCTCACCGATGCCATACAAAATGAAACAATGAAAGAGTAACGATCATGGCTTTTGATTTTTTGAAGAAACTCTTTGCCGCCAAGGAACTGGACGATGACTTTTACGAGGAATTGGAAGAGAACCTGATCATGGCGGACGTCGGAATGGCCGCTTCGGAGGAGATCGTAGCGGATCTGCGCCAGCGTGCGAAAGATAAGCGCGTCAGCAGCGAAGCGGAATGCAGACAGCTTTTGAAATCATCGATGAAGAATCAGTTCATGCGTCATCCGGCCTCCTATCCCTGGGAAGATGACAAATGCATCCTCCTGGTCGTAGGCGTCAACGGCGTCGG
>JAZLHR010000072.1:0-12047 GCA_045616945.1 Lachnospiraceae bacterium
CCAAGAAGCCTGGCAATGTCTTTGAAAGACATCCTTCTGTTCAGACATTCCTGAATCTCAGTACGGTCTTCAGAGGTGAGGTGCTTGTTCTTTTTGGGGTTGGATTTGTTTGTCATAGGATTATACCTCCGTAAAAAAATATGGGATGATTTCCCAAGGTAAATCCTACGGCGAAAAGTTTCCCAGAGTAAATCCAACTTTAATTCCTACTGTGGGATTTACTTTGGGAATTTACTATGTCAGTGGAGACTCCTCAGTTGGCGGCGTATGTGGGAGCAACTCGGGCGGCAATTATGGTACAATAAGCAACTGCTATAATGCGGGAACTGTCAGCGGAAACAGCTATGTCGGCGGCGTGTGCGGAGAAAGCTCTAGTACTGTCAGTAGCTGCTATAACACGGGCACTGTCTGCGCTTCTGGCGAGTACAGTGAAGTTGGCGGCGTCTGCGGAAGCAACAGTTTCGGCACAGTCAGCAACTGCTATAACGCAAGCACTGTCAGTGGAAACCGCTATGCCGGCGGCGTATGCGGAGAGAATTTCGGTATTGTCAGCAACTGCTATAACACAGGCAGAGTCGGCGGGGAGTACTATGTCGGCGGCGTATGCGGAGGGAACGGTGGTACTGTCAGCTACTGCTATAATACGGGCACAGTCATTGGAGACAACTATAATGTCGGTGGCGTGTGCGGAAACAACAATGCTGGCACTATCAATAACTGTTATTATCTCACCGACTGCGCTGTAGACGGAAGTGAAATAACGCAGTGTGGAATTGGTGCGTTCCCACAGGGCAGTACATTGGCAGATATAAGTGGAACAACGGAAGAATTGACGGATGCTCAGATGAAACTGCAGTCGTCCTTTGTCGGCTTTGATTTTGAGAATGTATGGGCGATGGGAGGCAACACTATTTATTCCTATCCTGTACTTGTCGAAAACACTCCAAAGGCGGAAGCAAAAGAAGCAGTTTGGGACGGTACGATTGCAAACGGCTTCGCTAGTGGTAAAGGCACAGAGAGTGATCCGTATATCGTCGAAACTGCTGAGCAGCTGGCGTACTTGGCATATTCAGTCAATGCGGGAACGGATTATTCTGAAAAATACATCAAACTAGTAAAAGACATTTACATCAACGACACCGAGGGGTGGGAGAATTGGGCTGAGTCTGCACCCACCAATGAATGGACGCCCATTGGGACAGATCATAATGGCTATGTCTTTGGACAATTTGGGGGAATTTTTGACGGATGCGGATACAAGGTACTAGGTATTTATCTCAATGACGGTACTTCGGGTCTGTTTGGGTATAACAAAGGGACAATAAAGGATGTTGGCGTAGAAAAATCATTTATTTTCTGCGGCTCCGCTGTCGTCGGCGGCGTGTGCGGAGAGAACGATGGCACAGTCAGCAACTGCTATAACGCAGGTACTGTCAGCGGAAACAGTTTTGTCGGCGGCGTGTGCGGATGGAACCGCGGTGATGTTGTCTACTGCTATAACACGGGCACTGTCAGCGGTAACTACTATGTCGGCGGCGTGTGTGGAGGAAACTCTACCAACATTTCTTCTAATCCCTCCAGCACTGTCAACAACTGCTATAACATGGGCACCGTCAGCGGTAACGACAATGTTGGCGGAGTGTGCGGAGAGTGCGGAATCGGTGAATGGTTTCCGGGTGTTGTTAGCAACTGCTATAACACGGGCACTGTCAGCGGTAACTACAATGTCGGCGGAGTGTGCGGAGAGAATTCTGGCACTGTCAGCAACTGCTATTATCTCATTGGCTGCGCTGTTGACAGAAACGGAACGACGCAGTATGGAATCGGCACTTCTTCATCGGGCAGTTCAGTAGCAGACATAAGTGGAGCAACAACAGGATTAACGGATGCTCAGATGAAACTGCAGTCATCCTTTGTCGGCTTTGATTTTGAGAATGTATGGGCAATGGGAAACAGCACAACTTATTCCTATCCTGTACTTATCGAAAACGCTCCAAAAGCAGAAGAAAATGATGCGGTTTGGGATGGTACGGTCGCAAGCGGTTTTGCCGGCGGTACGGGGACGGAAGATGATCCGTATATCATCGAAACAGCCGAGCAGCTGGCGTATTTGGCATATTCCGTCAGCGCGGGAACGGAGTATTATGGAGAATTCATCAAGCTCACAAATGACATTTTCCTCAACGACACCGAGGGGTGGGAGAACTGGGCTGAGTCTGCACCTGCTAATGAATGGACACCTATTGGAACTGAAAACTCTGCTTTTATGGGCACCTTTGACGGTGATGGCCACAAGATACTGGGTATTTATCTCAATAGCGGCGAGTTTAATCAGGGACTTTTCGGGTACAACACAGGGGAAATAAAAAATGTCGGTGTAGAAAAGTCGTATATTGGTGGAGGCTGCAATGTCGGTGGCGTGTGTGGATACAACAAAGGCACTGTCGGCAACTGCTACAACACGGGAACTGTAAGCGGGAACGGTGAGGTTTTTGCCAACTATGTCGGCGGCGTGTGTGGATTCAACATAGGTCCTGTTAGTAAATGCTATAGCACGGGTTCTGTTAGCGGGAGGCTCTATGTTGGCGGTGTGTGTGGTGGTGATATTGATGGTACTGTTTATGCTATTGTCAGCAACTGCTATAACACAGGCTCTGTTAGCGGTTACTATGGTGTTGGTGGTGTGTGTGGGGATAATATTAGTGGTACCATTTGTAATTGCTATAACATGGGATATATAAAAGGAAACTACTTTGTCGGTGGCGTGTGCGGGGATAATGTTGGTACTGTCAGCAACTGTTATTACCTTTTTGACCATATGTCGGTTGATGGAGATGTGACCTCTGAAAGTGGAATCGGTGGGGGTGTGGCTGACCGAGGAGGGAGTACAGCAGGACTTTTTGAAACTCAGATGAAGAAGCAGGGGTCCTTTGTTGGTTTTGATTTTGAGAATGTATGGTCTATCGTGCCGTCAACAGGATACCCTTATCCTATACTTCATGTTCATTCCTACACGGATGTTGTAACCGATCCTACATGTACAGAGCAAGGCTACACAACGCACACCTGTTCCGTTTGCGGTGATGTCTACACAGACACTTATACGGCTGCTCTCGGTCACGATTTCACGGACTACGTAAGTGATGAAAATGCCACTTGTACCGTAGACGGAACCAAAACGGCCCACTGCAACCGTGAGGGCTGCCTAGAAACTGATACGGTAACGGATATCGGAACCAAAGGGCATATTATCACGAGTATTGTAACCGATCCCACATGTACGGAACAAGGTTACACAACACACACCTGCTCCGTTTGCGGTGATGTCTACACAGACACTTACACGGCAGCTCTCGGTCATGATTTCACGGACTATGTAAGTGATAATAACGCCACTTGTACCGTGGACGGAACCAAGACAGCTCACTGTAACCACGCAGGCTGCACGGAAACCGATACGGTAACAGACGTCGGATCTAAGTTGGGTCATTCCTTTGGCCAGCCTACATATGTTTGGAACGGCAGTCAATGTACGGCGACTCGTATCTGCACGCATGATGCAAAGCATGTTGAGACAGAAACGGTAACCGGAACTTATGTAAAGGACGCCGACGCAAAGTGTTCAGTAAATGAGAAAGGACACTATTTGGCAAACTTTAAGAATCAGGCTTTCTCAAGTCAGACTACGGCAGCGAACAGTGCTGAGAAGACCGGCACTGCATTGACACACTACTATGAATGGATCATAGATCGTGAGGCCGCACCTGGCGCAGAAGGCTGCAAGCACGAAGAATGCAGCTATTGCCACGATATACGAAATGCAAATACGCCGATTCCGGCATTGCCCAGCTCTGTTCTTGGAGATTTGGATGAGATCGAGGGGATTGATATCAACGATGCCATTTACCTGATGTATCATACGATCTTCCCGGACAAGTATCCAATCAACCAGACAGGTGACTTGAACGGAGACGGAGTTACGGATATCAATGATGCGATCCACCTGATGTATTATACGATCTTCCCTGATAAGTATCCGTTAGTTGATCCGAATACTCTTAAGAAAAAGGAGTTGGCAGTATGAAAAAGAAACTATCTTTGTTCGCGGCAGTTTTGGTACTAGTGCTCAGCTTTGGTGTTCCGGCATTTGCGGCAGATTATCATCGCAGCGATACCATGAATTTTACTGTAAAAATCGGCAATTATTCGGATATTCAGTCGGTGGGCGTTGAAGTAAGCTACGACGGTGCGATCCTTCAGTTCACCAGCGGTTCCTGGAGTTTGTCGGGGACGCTGTTGGCGGATGTGGATCCTTCCAAGAATACGGCTGCTGCGGCATTTGCCGGAGGAACATCGGTCGGCGGCAGCATTATGAACCTGAGTTTCAAAGTAAAGGGCGACGCTCCGTTCTCCTCTACCGAGGTAAAGGCTGCGGTCATTTTGACCACAAGCGGCGGGAGTCGGCAGACAACCACCGTTTCGCTGGGCACGGTAAGCGTTGTCTGCAGTCATAGCTGGAGCGGGTATACGCAGGATGGCGACAAGCACAGCAGAACGTGTTCGATTTGTCATGCTGCGGAAAGTGCCGTACATAACTTCGATAAAGAAAAAGTAACGAAAGAAGCAACCTGCAAGGAGGCCGGTCAGAAAACTCTTACCTGTTCTGCCTGCGGCGCAACAAAAGAGGAAGTAATTCCTGTCTCGACCTCTCATAAACTGGGAGCCGGAACGAAGGTGGATGAAAAAAACCACAAACAGACCTGTTCTGTCTGCGGAAAAGAGATCACTTCGGCGCATGCCTGGGATGGCGGAAAGATTACGAAAGCCGCAAGCTGTACGGAAGCCGGGAAAAAATTGTTTACCTGTACTGTCTGCGGGGCAACGAAAGAAGAAACAATAGCCAAAAATGGGGACCATAAATACGGCTCCTGGTCCGGAAACGGTGACGGAACCCATTCGCATACCTGCTCCGCCTGCGGAAAGCAGGAAACTGTTTCCTGCCGTCAGGGAACTGATTGGAAGTGTGATGAAAACGGCCACTGGAGCATTTGCCCGGATTGCGGGGGACAGGTAGCTGCAGCCGGTCACGTTTGCGAAATATGCGGATATGCCGGTGAAAAGCCTGAGCACGTGCATAGTTGGAAAGAAAGCTGGGATAAAGACGAAAACGGCCATTATCACGGCTGCGTTGATTGCTTCGAAAAGAAGGATGAAACAGCGCACGTATATGATAACGATTGTGACCCGGACTGCAATATCTGCGGTTATATTCGGATTGCTCCTCACAGCTTCAGCGAAAATTGGAGCAGTGATTCTGTTTCCCATTGGCATGAGTGTTCCGGCTGCGGTCTGATCCGTGACAAGGCCGGTCACGAAGAGAACGGCGAAAAATGCACAATTTGCGGCTATGAAGCGGTAAAGGAAACTGCTTCGGAAAGCTCGTCGGATGCGGAACCTTCCGGAGACGGAGGGAACGGCACCGAGAACTCCGAATCTGCGGCAAAGCTGAAGGGAGTAATATATGGCGCAATAGGCGGCCTGATTATTGGTGCAGGCGGTGTCTTCCTTCTCGGGAAAATGAAGAAAAAAGAGTAAGAAAACATATCTCACAGGATGATTTTCTGTGAATCATCTTGTTAGTCATTCCTCTGTTTCTTCGAGGCAGGGGATTTTTTGTATATGATGCTTGACTTTTATATATCTGCTATATATAATGCTCTTAAGAACAACCGGAAGCCTTTTTTCCGGCAGAAACCGCAGCGGGAGGGATACTATGAGCAAATTGGCATTATTGGGCGGGACGCCCTTCGGCGCGCCGAAGGTACCGACGGCAAAAGACTGGCCGATATTTGACGATACGGAATTAAATGCGGTGGCAGAGGTCGTCCGCAGCCGCAAATGGGGCACCGGCGGTCCCAAGCAGGTGGAATTTGAGGAAAAATTTGCCGAATTCATGGGCGCGAAGCACGCGGTCGTGATGACCAACGGTACGCATACGCTGAAGCTTTCTCTGGAAGCGCTGGGGATCGGCCCCGGCGATGAGGTCATCGTGCCCGGTTCGACCTGGCAGGCAACGGCTTCGTCCGTGCTGGATGTGAACGCCGTGCCGGTGTTGTGCGATGTCCGCGAGGACAACTGGACCATCGACCCGGCGGCCGCCGAAAAGCTGATCACGCCCCGCACGAAGGCGATCATCCCGGTGCATCTGTACGGGCGCATGTGCGATATGGATGCCTTGGCGGCATTGGCGAGAAAATATGACCTGAAGATCATCGAAGACTGCGCCCATCAGCACGGTTCCGAGTGGAAGGGCGTGAAGGTCGGCAATATCGGGGAGGTCGGCTCCTTCAGTCTGCAGTGCTCGAAGATCCTGCAGACAGGCGAAGGCGGCATGTGCATCACGAACGACGATGACCTGTACGAGCGGGTGTATTCCCTGAAGTTCTGCGGCCGTCCGCGCGATCCCAAGGCCGCGGTGCCGACTCCGACCATGCAGTCCGGCAACTTCCGCGGCAATGAATTCGCCGCGGCGGTGGGCATCTGCCAGCTGGCAAGGCTGGATGCGCAGAACCGCATCCGGGAGGCCAACGCGTTCTATTTTGAAGATATGATGCAGTCCGAGATCCCCGGCATCACCTATCTGGCCCGAGATCCGCGCGTGACCATGCAGGCCATGTACCGCGTCAGCCTGCGGTACGATCAGTCGGCCTGGGACGGTGTCAGCCGCAATACTGTGTTCGCTGCCTATAAAGCCGAAACGGAAGGCGCCTTTAAGCCTGTGAAGCCGTATGAGCCGCTGGACAACAGCGACCTGTACCGCCCCTTCAGCAAGAAGACGCATAAGCTTTCGGCGGAATATTGCCGGGCGATCGACCCTGCGCGCTTTGCGCTGCCGGTGGTGAACCGCGTGTTCCGGGAAGAATATCTCGGCTTTGACCATTATCATTTCCTGGGCGAACGCAGCGAACTCGATAAGATGGTGGAGATCATGAAGAAGCTGTACGAAAACCGCGGAGAACTGCTGGCCTATCAGGCGGAGATGTCTTCCAAATAACAGGGGGCAAAAAAGGGAAAAGAAAGAGAAGCAAGACGGAAGTAACAGAGAAAAATCGCAAATATACCTAAAAGTAACAGCAAAACCGGGCAGAAATGCTATAATAACGGCATCCTATTCACCGGAAAGGAGCCGTCAGCATGCAAATCGGGAAGAAGATCAGAGATCTGCGGGTCAGCCGGAAGCTTACACAGCAAGCGTTGGCCGAGGCTCTTTTTGTGTCACGCAGCACGGTTGCCAAATGGGAAAACGGTCTGGGTGCGCCCAGCGAGGTCAATCTGGAGGCTCTGTGCCGCTTTTTCGAGGTGGAGGCATCTTATTTTGAGGAGCCTGTGACTCAGGAGGAACTGGTTCAGGTAAATCAGGCGGCCTCCCGATGGGAGAAGATTGCTTTGGGGGCGACCGTTATTTTGTCGCTCCTTATGATCCTGATGGTTATCGGCCCTGCCTTCGGCCTGCATGTTTTCGAGTGGGGGCTTCGGCAGCAGAGCGGAGCTTCCCGGTGGGACCGTGTCGAGGACTACTCGGTTGCCGTCTACGAACACGGCGTGACCGGTTCGGAGGGGAGGGTAACCGCACTCGGAAATGTTTCGGATGTCACGGACTATGACTGGAAACACCGGGAAATGTTCGGAATCGTACCATATCGCCGTTTTCTGTTTTTCCTGAAGGAGGCCGAGCCGGAAATGTATTGGCTCCGGGATGAGACCGGAACGGTGAATTGCGGCATGATGTATGTGCTGCGCTGCTCAGACGGGACGATCCACTATTACTACCGGCGGGCTTTTATTTACTATTATGACTTCGTCGGCCCCGAGCTGCGGAACTCGGAGGAAATGGACCGTGAGGACCTGTTCTTCCGCGTCGGAGAGGAGATGATTCGCTTGGATCATTACTGCCGTTTCACTTCGGAAACCGATTTTACCTGCGGGGAGCCTCGCCTGTATCTGGGGGATACGCTCTGCTGCTTTGAGGCATTTTCTTCATAAAGGGTGAGAAACCGGCCTGTATATCAAAACAGACGGCAGCCGTTTCCCTGCACGGGCAGGGGCGGAAGCCGTCTGTTTTTTTGCGGCGCGGCACGAGGCTGCGTCATTCGCTCAATTTTTCTTTCAATGCCTGATAAATGGCCTCTTCCGTGGGCGGGCAGCCGGGCACGTGGAAATCGAAGCCTGCCGTGCAGCTGCCGATGCCCCAGCCCCCCTTTTTGCCGCGGAAGCCCTGGCCGATCCCGAGCCGGCAGGGGAGCCTGTCCGCAAGGCCTTCCTCCCGCAGCCGCCGCAGGGCGCCGATGAGCTCGCCGTAGCAGGCGCTGCAGGAATCCGCATCCTCTACGCTGTAGCTGACATCCAGCGTGCGGTGCGTGAGAGGGACATCCGCCGGGTCCGGCGCGCCGAGGTCGGTGAGCTTGAGCCGCGAAAGGTCCGCGCAGCCGACACCGAGCGCTTCCGCGAGCCCGATATAGGGCACTTCGGAAATATCATATCCCAGCAGCCGGCAGGCATAGGCGTCCGTGAGGACCGGATCCGTCGCCGCCATGAGGCAGCTGCGGACCAGCGGATCGCCGCCGTCTTCAAAGTCCGGATCGCCGCAGATGTGGTCTACCAGGATGAAATCCTGCCGCAGGCCCGCATTCAGGTGCGCGATCGGCTTATGCAGGCCCATCGCATGAAAATGTCTTTTTTCCGGGTTGGGCAGCAGGCCCTTCATATTTTTGAGGGCACAGCTGATCCTGGTCTGGCAATGGCCCTTGAGAACGGGAACGTTGATCAGAAAATCCGTCTGCACGGCTGTCCGGCAGACGCGCAGCGGCAGTCCGGCGCAGTTTTTTTCCACGCTGCCGTCCTTCTGCAGGTCCACGAAGGAGATCTGCAGCCGCTCGCACAGGCTGCGGTAGCCGCAGTATTCATAGGCATCGGCGGTTTTATCGCCGACCCAGGAGCCTTCCGCGATGCGGATGTTCCGGAAGCCCTTATCGCGCAGATACAGGACGATCCCTTCCACGGCCTCCGGATGGGTCGTGGCGCCGAATTCGGCGGGAACGGGCGAGACCAGATTCGGCTTGACGGTGATGCGGGCATGCCGCGAAAAGCGTTCATATATGAGTTTATCCAGCTCAGCCGCTTCCAGCAGCGCGCGGGTCATATCCAGGTAATTTTTTCCGTAGATCCGGAGGATTTCATGAGATGCAAGCATATATTTACCCGCCTTACGATAAAAATGCGTTGATCGCCAGCAGCGCGGCGCCGGTCATGGCGCTCAGGAGGCCCAGCCCGGCCCGGACGACGGTCAGATTTTCGCAGTGGCTGACCAGCGCCCGCTCGCGGATGACTTTCTCCGCGGCTTCGGTCAGAAAAGGAAATGCTTCGATGGAGGCGCCGCCCAGAACGATCTTGTCCGGATTGACGACATTGACCAGGTTGGCGAGGGCGATGCCCAGCGTATCGGCGCAGCCGTTCATGACCTCCCGCGCGATCTTGTCGCCCAGCTCATAGCCGCGCAGCAGTTCGTCGGCGGTGGGGTTCCGATGCTCCGGGCGCATGACCTGGCGCAGCGGACTGTAGCTGCTGCTTCCGGCGAGCAGCTTTCCCGCTTTGGAAAGGAGCGAAGGCAGCGTGACATATAGTTCCAGACAGCCGCGGTTCCCGCAGGTGCAGGAAGCGCCGTCAGGCCGGACGGTGGTATGACCGATCTCTCCGGCGGCTCCCGAAGCGCCGCGCTGCAGGTGTCCGTCTTCCAGGATCCCGGCACTGACGGAGGTGCCGACCGAAACGCAGGCAAGATTTTCGCTGCCGCGTCCGGCGCCGAGCATATATTCCGCCAGGGTCATGCAGCGGGCGCTGGTGTCCGTGAAGACCGGCAGGCCGAGGGGCTTCCCGAGCACTTCGGCGACATCCGTATTGTTCCAGCCTTCTATGTTCGGGCAGAAAACGATGCGGTTTTCGCGGCATTTCACGATGCCGCTGACGCCCAGACCGAGCCCGAAGATCTGATCCCGGCCGTATTTTTCCAGATATCCCTGCAGGACCTCCAGCAGCTCCGCGGGGCTTGCGTGGCGGGCGGGCATGTGGTATTCTTTCTGCAGGATGCGGTACTCGACCGGCGTACCGTCCAGGCCGACTACCCCTGCCCGCACGCAGCCGGCGCCCAGGTCGACAGCCAGAACGCAGCGGAAATGCGGATTCAGGGAGAGCAGCGCGGCTTTCCGGCCGCCCGAGGAGGGCAGGAGCCCTTTTTCGGTGATGAGGCCGTCTTCCAGCAGGCGGGCGACCGTTTTGGTGACGGTCAGCAGCGTGAGGCCGCTGCGCCGGGTCAGCTCGGCACGGGTGATGCTTCCCGCCGCACGGATGGCCTGCAGGATGCAGCGCTGGTTCGGCGAATAATTTTGTAAGGCGCCGCCCGGAACAGGCGCGGCAGCGAATGAAACTTCGGTCATATATCCTCCCCAAAATGCCCTGCGGCGAAATCTGTGCCGCGGACGAGGTGATCTGCAGGCGTTGATCTCCTGCTTTTTGCATCTTATATATACAGAAGATAGAAAAGAGTGTCAAGTTTTTATCGGATCCATACGCTGATTATATAAAACCGAAAGGAAAGATCGAGTATGAAACAGAAATATTGGACAAATGCATGGTTTTTGCCGAATAATCCGCAGGGAGAGGATGGCCGCCTGGTCACCGGCTGCGAGGCACACAAGCAGGTGGCGCTGGAGGCTGCCCGTGAAGGGATGGTGCTTGCGAAGAACGGAGGCGTGCTGCCGCTGCAGCAGGGGCAGAAGCTGGCCGTATTCGGCATCGGACAGGCCGATTATGTGCGTACCGGTCTGGGCGCCGCGGCGATCTACAATGTGAAAGAGATCTCCCTGCTGGAGGGGCTGCGGACGATGGAGCAGGAGGGACGCATTTCCCTTTTTGCTCCGGTCAGCGAATATTATGAAACATATTTCCGGGAGACGGCCGCTTCCGGCGATCTTTCCCGATATCAGCCGGATATGGTCCGGGATTCGGCGCGGTATTACAAGGTTTTGGATCTTGAGGGCATGATGAGAGAGCCAGGCTGCCCTGCGGAGCTGCTGGCGCAGGCGGCGGAATTTACGGATACCGCGGTCATCAGCCTTTCCCGTGTGAGCGGCGAGTTTTACGACCGCAGCCTGACGCCGGGCGATTTCTATCTGGATGCGGAAGAGAAGCGGCTGATCGAGGCTGTCAAGGCACATTTCCCTCACGTGATCGCGGCACTCAATATCCCGGCACAGATCGAATCCGGCTGGCTGGAGGATGAAAAGATCGAGTCCGTCCTGTTCATGTGGAACGCGGGTCAGATGGGCGGCCTGGCAGCGGCGGAGATCCTCTGCGGTAAGGCTTATCCCTCCGGCAGGCTGGCGGATACCGTCGCCCGCGATTATGCGGATTTCCCTTCCTCCGCCAATTTCCTGCAGTCGGAAGAACATGTAGACTATGAAGAGGATATCTTCATGGGATATCGCTATTTCGAGACCATTCCCGGCGCGAAGGCAAAGGTGGTGTTCCCCTTCGGCTTCGGGCTCGGCTATACGACCTTTTCGGTCAGCGTCCTTTCCGCCGGAGAGGACGGGGGCCGGATCACCGTAAAGGTCAGCGTGACCAATACCGGCTCCCGCGCCGGCAAAGAGGTCGTGCAGCTGTATTACAGTGCGCCGCAGGGCAAGCTGGGCAAGGCCGCCCGCGAGCTTGCGGCTTTCGCAAAGACCCGTGAGCTGGCGCCCGGCGAGGCACAGGAGCTGACGCTCAGCTTCCCCGTATCCTCCATGGCCAGCTATGACGATACCGGCATCTATTACAGATCCGCCTGGCTTCTGGAGGCCGGCAGCTACGATATCCTGTGTGGCAGAGACGTCAGGAGCGCCGAGCCCGTTTTCCGGTATGAACTGCCGGAACTGCTTGTCACAAAGCAGTGTACCGAATGCTGCCCGCCGCAGTTTCTGGCGCGGCGTCTGCAGGCAGAAAGGCGGATC
>JAZLHR010000073.1:0-3980 GCA_045616945.1 Lachnospiraceae bacterium
GGATTGTACCTCCGTAAAAAATATGGGATGATTTCCCGAGGTAAATCCTACGACAAAAAATTTCCCAGAGTAAATCCAATTTTAATTCCTACTGTGGGATTTACTTTGGGAATTTACTTCTTTTTGTTAAGCGAGGCGAATTGAATGAGACCGTTTGAACGGAAACCGATTCTATGGTATGATGACGAAGCAGGACACTGCAGGCGGCGAAACGCCGCATTTTCCCGCCCAAAGGAAAGGAACATACCATGCCCGATAGTTTTGATATCGTATATCGGACCGGAAAAGCCGAATTGACAGAAAAGAAATCCCGATTTCTCTCCTTCGCTGTTCCGATCCGTTCCGAAGAAGAAGCCGAGCAGGTGCTCAGCGAGATCCGCAAAAAATACTGGGACGCCAACCATCATTGCTACGCATATTCCGTCGGGGCGGATCAGGCGACCGAACGTTCCAGCGACGACAGGGAACCGTCCGGGACTGCCGGACGTCCGATATTGGAAATGATCCGCGGGCAAGAGCTGCATAATTGCCTGGTGGTCGTCGTCCGGTATTTCGGCGGCGTGCTTCTCGGGACCGGCGGGCTCGTACGTGCTTACGGCGGAGCCGCAAAAGCCGCCCTGGAGAACGCAGATGTCCTGAAGCTGTACCGCGGAGAGGAATGGAAGCTGACAGCGGACTATTCTCTGCTGGGAAAGGTCCAGCGGATCTTTGAAGATCTTGTCCTGCCGCGTCCGACCGTCGAATATGCCGAAAATGTTGCTTTTGTATGTTATCTGACGCCTCCGCAGCGGGATGCGGTATTAAAGGCTTTTATTGAGATCACCGCAGGAAAAGGGATCTCAGACAAGATCCGCGAATGCACCTACGGATTCTGCGGGGACGAGCTGATCACCGCGGACGGCTCCGCCGAAAATTGATATGCTCCCCAAAATCATGGCCCCCGAAAGGCAAAGTACCTTACGGAAGCATTTTGATACAGAAATACCCGCCGAAAAGGAAATCAATTTCTTTCGGCGGGCATTTTTTCATTCGGAAGCCCGAAATTATTTCTTTATGCGATCTTCTGTTTTTACGGATGAGACGATTCCATATACAAAAGTGCCGAGCAGCAAAGGGATTTCAAGCAGCTGAATTTTGTCATTCTGAAGAACAAATGATAAACCTATGACAAGAAATACCGCACTAAGCAGGCAAAATATAATTGCCGACTGCCTGTAGTAAGGACTTTTATCCATTTTCTCACGTTCTTCTTTGGAGGCCCATATATAGGCGTTGTTAAACGGAAATCCTTTTTCTGCGAAATGGAGGATGCCTAAAAGCGCAAGAATCCCTGCTGAAACAAAGGCAAATATCGTGACGATCCATTCCGCAGAAGTCATACGCTCTCACCTGCAAATTCAAATCAGCATTTTTTACGGGCATCGAATTTTGCCGAGTAAAACCTATATCCGGCAAAACATCCTTATCCAACACAGACGCAAAAGAATTGAGCTTCTTTATTCTGCTCAGAATATCGCCTTAAACAGTCTGGCGATACTGTCGAGCAAACCGGGTGAAGTCTGATTGATCAGCAGGACGGCTGCAACCAGCAGAACAGCGGTCAAAAGAGCCCAGCAGATACGCGCCAACGCATAATTCCGCAGATTTTCCTTCTTGGAACGGATGATCACGACAAACGCGCATATGATACCGACCAAAGGCAGGCCAAGCAGGAAATGCAGTCCGAAGAAATGAAGCGTCGGGACCGTACTGCCGGCAGAAGTCTTCCCGGAAGCCGCCGGGCGGAAATCGGCTGAAGTGAAACGCTTTTTCTGTTCGGCGGGACGGAGCTTCTTCTCGGGCACGGGACGTGCCGCGGGCTTTTTAGTCGTTTCCGGCTCCGCATCGCATGTACGAACTTCTTCTTTCTCTTCTGCCGCCGGGAGCACACTTTCTTCAAAAGAGATCACCGGCATATCGAATTCCATGATATCTTCCGCTGCAGAGCCGGCCGCTTCCGCGGCTTCCATGACTGCGGCAGCAAGCGGGGCAGCTTCCTCAAAATCCGTGAAAGGCTCGCCGGAAGCTTCGGGAACATATCGGGAAGGATCAGGCTGCGTGAAATACTGTTCCGGTTCGGATGCATCGGCAGGCACGAAGGGTTCAGCCTCCGGCTCGGCAGCCGTGATCAGATCTGCATCCGGTTCAGCGGCAGGCACATCCGCAAAATCCTCTGCTTCAAGGGCGGGAAGATCGACTTCAGGTGCGGCAGCGAAATCTTCCGGATCAGGCTCCGGAACCGTTTCCGGGGCATCCGTATCGGGCAGAAGCTCATCCTGCGAATCCGCAACAGGAAGGATCTCTTCATCCGGCAAGGCTTCCGCGGTCTGCTCTGCGGCATCCAATACCTCCGCAGGCGCCGTTTCCGACGCATCCGCTGCGGGGAGTGCCTCTTCTGCGGGAGCAGCCTGTACGGATTCAGCCTCCGAAGCATCCTCGGCCTGAACAGCCGCTTCTTCGGCGCCGCTGTCTTCGGCGCTGCTGATATCCTTTGTCTCTTCGGCGGCAGCTTCAAGATTCAGGAAGCCGCTTGCCTCTTTCGAACGAAGCACCTTTTGGGCATTTTCGGCAGCCGCCTGGATCTCATCCTTTACATTTTTGACTTCCTGGTGCATGTTGGAAGAAGACGCGCTCGACGTACGGATACCGATCATCAATCCGCATTTTTTGCAGAACGCACTTCCGTCGGTCAGTTCATATCCGCAATGGGGGCAAATACTCATGTTCAGTCACCTCCGAAATGATGGAACTCAGCAGATGCGTGTTCCCTCCGGGATCCGATCATCAACGAAAATCACCTGGCAGCCGCAGGCATTATTGGTACCGGCAAGCAGCATGCCCTCGCTCGTAACACCGGTCAGTCTGGCAGGCGCCAAATTGGCGACCACAATGATCTTCTTCCCGACCAGTTCTTCCGGCAGATAATAATCCTTGATGCTGGAAACGATGGTTCTCTCTTTCAGACCGTCAAAAAGTGTCAATTTCAGGTTGTTTCTTGCCTTACGGATCTCCTGGACCTTCAATACCTTGCATACGCGCAGGTCGATCTTGAAGAACTCGTCGCGGCTGATCTCCGCCTCGACGGGCTTCACGGGATCGGGATCCCCGTAAACGATCTCCTTCTTCTTCGGCTCTTCCTTCTTTTCTTCCAGCAGTTCCGGATGCTCTTCCAGCTCCGTCTTGGGAGCGGAGAAGTCAAGCAGAGGCAGAATAGCCTCGGTATCCATGGCAAACAGGAACAGATACAGTCTCGGACCGCGTTCCTTGGCCAGCAGAAGCAGATAAACCAGTTTGAAGAAGCGTCCCTGCAGCTGCTTGATCTGGGCATTGTCTTCGCCGAACACCTGCTTCGGGATCGCGTACAGAGCCGCATTCAGTTCATCCAGCGTATAGCCGGGCTTGGAAAGATATTCTCTCAGCAGTTCGATCTCCTGCTTCTCCTCGTCGGTCAGGCTCTCGTACAGAACGAAATCTCTGGTGCGGCGAAGCTTATTGGCCTGATCCGGAGCACATTCCTCAAGCCAGTATTTTGCAAGATCAAGTCTGTCCGCAAATTCCTCGTACGTATAAGGCGTTCCGATTTTGGAGAAAACAGTCTCCATCATCGGGACATTGAAATTCACGATGGAGCCGAGCTGCACGAGCAGGGACATGGGGACCGTCTTCAGGACAGGGCCGTGTACAAGGCAGTCCTCCATCACGATCCGGCCGTGCTCATCGCACTTGCCTTCCACATAGTCGTTATACTGCTTGTCAAATTCGAAATACTGCCGCAGGATACCGTCGTCGAAACAGAAATCAAAAGCCTTCGTCGGCTCGCAGCGGGAATACAGCCACAGGATCACCTCCGGCTGATAGATATTCAGCAGCGTGGCGGGCGTCAGATTCAGGCCGGACGAACCGCTCATCTTGCCGGTCGCGCCCTTGATGCCGATGAACTC
>JAZLHR010000074.1:0-2545 GCA_045616945.1 Lachnospiraceae bacterium
TTCAATCGTGCCGTATCGAGCACGCCAAGGAAATGCTCCTGTATGGCCCGGAATCATTGAGCAGCATCGCGGAGGCGTGCGGCTATTCATCGCTGTTTTACTTCAGTAAGATTTTCAAAAAGACGGTGGGTCTGTCACCTAAGGAATTCCGCAATAAGGAGTTTCTGACCCTTGACAGTTCATCGACAGTTCATTCGGATTGACCGGATGCCGGATAAACACAGCTACCCGGAAGCACCGACAGGGTGCTTCCGGGTAGCTTATTGATACACATTAATTAACCAAGTGACGCGTATACAATATTGCGGATGGGCAGGTGGATGATGCATTCATCCATACCGATGACGTTCTGGGCATAGGTGATGGAAAGGCGGTTTTCGGTATCGACAAGCGCGTAAGCGCCCGCGGCGCCGCTCCAACCGAACTCACCGACGGGACTTGCGAAGCCGCCCGCCACCGGGTCGACCGCCGTGCGGACACCCAGACCGTAGCTGTAGCCATCCAGCACCTTCTTGACGAAGGTGACGGCCTGTTCCGCTGTCAGTTGATTGGCTTTGATCATGTGTATGGACGCGGGACTCAAGATGCGCGTACCGTCCTGCGCGGTGCCGCCGCAGGCGAGTGCGTCCAGAAACAGACGGAAATCGTCTACCGTGGACAGCACGCCTCCGCCGCCGCTGTCATATTCGCTGCCGAAGGTCAGCCGATTCTCTTCCCAGCCGCCGGGTATGGCTTTGTCCGCTTCCCACTGATACTGCCGGGGCATGAAGGGACGCATTTCATCTGAAATATGATAGGAACTGTTGATCATGCCGAGGGGTGAGAAGATATTTTTCTGCACGTATGTGCGGAATTTTTCGCCGCTCAATACTTCCACAAGGGCTGCCAGCACATCGTGGCAGAGGCTGTAACGGAATTCTGCGCCCGGTTCGGCGCTCAGGGGACGTCCTGCCAGTGCCTTTATGACCTCCAGAGTGGGGCAGCCGCGGGAGGCGGTTTCTTCACGGACACGGGTCATGAAGGGGTCTCTCACATTGTAATCGAACCCCGCGCACATCGTGAACAGGTGCTTGACCGTGATGGGCTTCTCCGCGTCGCGGACAGTGCCGTCTTTGCGGAGCACCTGTACATGGGCGTATTCGGGTATGTAGTCGGAGAGCGAGTCATTCAGGCGATACAGCCCCTTCTCGAACAGCTGCATGGCGGCGACCACCGTAACAAGCTTGCTCAAAGAATGCAGGGGATAAATTTCGTTACCCTTCATCGGGACCTGATTTTCCCGGTCGCGCATGCCTGCATAATGGCGGTACAGCACTTTGTGGTCCTGCATGACGCATACATCACAGCCCGGGACAAGCTCTTTGGTCAGATGCTCCAGAAACGCGGTCAGGTCGGAAAATGCCATGGCTGCACTTCCTTTCATTTAAGCCAGTCGCGGTTCGTGTTCACGACCGGCTGCTCGTCTTTGTCAAAATAGAAGGATTCGATGAACGTACCGTCGCTTTCGGGGTTCAGACGCTGTTTCGGCACATACAGGCCGATGGGCCCTTTGTTCAGTATAAGTGATACGTAGTCACCTATGTTGTTCAGTTTGCTTTCCAGCTCCACGCCGAAAATGTGATCGGGGTACATCCAGTCAGCGGAGCTGTGGTTATCGGAGCCGGCGGTGAGGGGAAGGCCGCATTCCAACGCGTAGTTGCGGGCACAGAGATTTTCCACGTCTTTGTTTCCGCCGTTGTATGCTTCGATGCCGTCGCAGAATTCCCGCCCGAGCTTGACCGAAATCGAATGCCGGCAGCGGAAGGGATGGGCCTGCACCACGCAGCCGCCTCCCTCATGGACCAACCGCAGCTGGGTCTGCCTGCTGCAGTGATCGTACTCCGGGTGGTCCAGAAGCCACTTCTTATCCAGTCCGTATACCAGATATTCGTCGCCCCAGAAGCCCTGCTCCCAGCCGAAGAACACATCGAGGCCGATCTTCTTACCTTCCTCGAGAGCGTCCTCATAGCCAAGGCAGAACAGCTCCACCTTTTCGTTCCATGGAAGGGAGCGGTCTATGGCTGTGTGTCCGCCGAAGAAGTGGTCTGTGACGATGATGCCCGTAAAGCCCAATGCCTTGTAATAATCCGCGTGCTCCCTGCCCGAGGCCTTGCCGCACTTGCTGGCCTGACGGGTGTGCAGGTGTGTTTCGTATAAAAACGGCATATACGTGTCTCCTGTCAGATGATTTCCATTTCGTCCTTGCCGGGCAGGGCGGGGAAAGCCGCTGCGGGCAGGGTCTGATACCAGTAGGCAACGGAAGCGATGTCATCCTGCAGGGGCAGGTAACGCTTTCCGCTGCGCCAGCCCAGCGCCTGAATGGTGACCTTCAGTTCCTTTTCGAAGCACACGGGATCGGTCAGATGCCAGCGGTACAGGCCGAAGCGCATCTGGCTGCGGTAGAGACGGTCGGGCTCGATGACCTGCATGCCGCTGTAGGGACCGGAGAAGCCGGCGTAGTGATCGTGCGTGGCGGGATCCTCAAAATTATAGGAGCCGCGAAAAT
>JAZLHR010000075.1:0-9647 GCA_045616945.1 Lachnospiraceae bacterium
CGTGTGGCAAAGCGGTGTGCGGCAGGAGGGCGGAAGATGGATCTTCGACGGCCGGCCGCTTGCAGCCGCGATCGAAAATACAGATGTCAGAAAAGCGGATTATGAGCGGAATGCGTTTCTGCCTCGCCCGGGCCATGCGGACTATCCCGCTTATGTGAAATACGGATTTATTCCTTCCGGCGGCGGAGCCTTTTCCGGACGCCTGACGGCTCCTTTGGTTTTGGCAGGAGGCATTGCCGTGCAGATGCTTCTGCGCCGCGGGATCCGCATATACAGCCGCCTGTATTCGGTGGGAGAAGTGCAGGACCTGGGTGAACTGACCGGGCCGCTCCCGGAAAACGGATTTCCTACGGTCGATGCGGCAGCGGGGGAAGCCATGCAGGCTGCCATTCTGCGCGAGAAGGCGCAGGGGGATTCGCTCGGCGGGACGGTCGAGTGCGTGGCCGACGGGCTGCCTGTCGGTCTGGGCGGGCCTCTTTTCGAGGGACTGGAATGTAAGCTGGCTTCGTTGATCTGGTCGATACCGGGTGTGAAGGGGCTGGAGATCGGAGACGGTTTCCGTGCGGCATCTGCCCGCGGCAGTGAAAATAATGACGCATATCTGTCCGGAGATGCTCCGGGGAAGCTGAAGCCGGTGAGCAATCATGCAGGCGGGCTGCTCGGCGGTCTGACGAACGGGATGCCGCTGCGGCTGCGTGCCGCATTCAAGCCGACACCCTCGATTGCGAAACCGCAGCAGACAGTTCATCTGCGTACGGGAGAAGCTGCTGAGCTTCGTCTGGAAGGACGCCACGATCCATGCATCGCCGTTCGGGCCCGTGTGGCTGTGGAAGCTGCCGCTGCCCTGGCTGTTCTGGATGCCGTATTGGCGTCGAACCATTCTGTTACGGAAGGGAGGCAGAATCTATGAAATTGCTTGTATTGAACGGCCCGAATCTGAATCTTCTCGGGCTGCGTGAGCCGGAGCTGTACGGACACCGTGATTATGCGGCTCTCGTGCGCTGTATAGAAGCAGCGGCGGATGCAGCAGGCATTTCCGCAGATATCAGACAAAGCAATCATGAGGGAGAGATGGTCGACTGGATCCAGGATGCTTACGGGAAATATGACGGGATCATCATTAATCCGGCAGCTTATACGCATACCAGCATTGCCATTCTGGATGCCCTGAAAGCGGTCGGACTGCCGGCGGTGGAGGTGCATCTTACGGATATCCGGCAGCGGGAGAGCTTCCGGCAGATCTCTTATGCGGGCATGGCCTGTGAGAGATCCTTCCTCGGAGAAGGCTTTGACGGATATGTTCACGCTATTGCATATTTGAAAGAAAAATACGGGAAATAGACAAAAAAACGGCGGACAGCGCAGGGATATGCGTTATCCGCCGTTATTGATACGGGAAGATGTTCCCGGTGTATTACAGGATGTCTATGCCTGCTTCGGCGCAGCGGCGAAGCGTTTCTTCGTCCCACAGAGAGGCCTGTACCTCACCGACGTGGACCTTGCCGAGCAGCAGCATGCAGACGCGGGACTGACCGATCCCGCCGCCGATAGTCAGGGGCAGTTCACCGTTCAGGAGCATTTTATGGTAGGGGAGAGCGCGGCGGTGATCGCAGTGCGCTTTCGTGAGCTGCTCGTCGAGTGACTTCGGATCCACGCGGATGCCCATCGAGGAAATCTCAATCGCGCAGCCGAGCGGTTCGTGCCAGAAGAGAAGGTCACCGTTCAGCTTCCAGTCATCATAGTCCGGGGCACGGCCGTCATGCGGCTTGCCGGAAGCGAGCTTATCGCCGATCTGCATCAGGAAGACGGTCTTATGCTCCTTCGTAATGGCATTTTCGCGTTCCTTGGCCGTCATGCCGGGGTACATATCCTCCAGTTCCTGGGAACGGATAAAGAACACGTCGCGGCAGAGCTCGGTCGTTACGGCTTCGTAGCGGTATTTGATCTCTTCCAGCGCATTGCAGATAGCCGTTACGATACGGTTCACGGTATTTTTCAGATATTCTTCGGTGCGGTCTTCCGCGGTGATGACTTTTTCCCAATCCCACTGGTCCACGTACGCGGAATGCAGGTTGTCCAACTCTTCGTCGCGGCGGATGGCGTTCATATCGGTAATGATACCTTTGCCGACCTTGAAGCCGTAGCGATGCAGGGCCATACGCTTCCATTTCGCAAGCGAATGAACGACGCAGGCATCCATATGTGCGTCGGGGATATCAAAGGATACGGGACGTTCCACACCGCTGAGGTCGTCGTTCAGGCCGGAGTGCGGATCGACAAAGACAGGCGCGGTCACGCGCTTCAGATGCAGAGCCATGCAAAGCTGGTTCTGCATGGCGGTCTTGATGTCGCCGATGGCCGCCTGCGTTTCATATTGCGTAAGGGAAGAGCGATAGCCCTCCGGAATAATCAGCTTGCTCATGGAATGGATCCTCCCTGCCGATTGTGATTCAAATAACTGGATGATTATATCATGCGGCTGACATGAATGCAATTCTTTCCTACAAAAAGCATCGGATCAGGCGCCGGGACGGTATGATACGGAGAAAGAGCATTCTTCAGGTGCTCAGTTCGGTCTCCAGCACCTCCCAGGCGGCATAAAGCGTTTCGAGTGAGGCAGAGATTTCCTCTTTTTCTTTGCCGAGCTGCAGCAGGCGGGACATATCCGTGCCTACCTCAGGAAGGGAAAGTTCAGCGTCGATTTCCGCGTCCCTTTGTTCAAGCTCCTCTATTTGCTGTTCCAGCTTCAGCTTTTCGTTTTCTTTGCGGCGGCGTTTCGTTTGTTCTTCCTTGCGGAGCTGCCGTTCTTTGGCCGAGTCCGTGACGGAGGCTGATTTTACCGCCGCTGCGGCGGCAGAGATATCCGTTCGGATCGCTTTGCTGCTCAAATATGCCTCATAATTGCCGAGATAGTTCGTGAGGACGCGGTTCTCCAATTCGAGGACCCTTGTCGCGGTACGGTTGATGAAATACCGGTCATGCGAAACGTAGAAGACCGTTCCCGTATAGCGGCGGAGTGCATCCTCCAATATTTCACGTGATGTCACATCCAGATGGTTCGTAGGTTCATCGAGGATCAGAAAGTTGCACGGGGAAAGGATCAGCTTCGCCAGAGAGAGACGCCCACGTTCTCCGCCGGAAAGACTGGAAACGAGTTTGAAAACATCATCGCCGGTGAACAGGAACGCCGCAAGCGTGCTGCGGATGGTGGTGTCCGTCATGGAGGGATAGGCCTCGCGGATCTCTTCGAACAGGGTATTATCCTCTGTCAGGAGCTGCTGCTCCTGATCGTAATAGCCGATGACGACCTGCGAACCGAGAGATAATTCGCCCGCATCCGCTGGGATCAGCCCGTTGATGATCTTAAGGATCGTGGTCTTGCCGCTGCCGTTGTCGCCGATCAGCGCGACCCTCTCCCCGCGGCGGATGTCGATGTCGAGATTTTCAAACAGCGGCTCCGAACCGAATTTCTTGCCGAGACCGCGCACGGTCAGGACATCTTTGCCGCTTTCCGTATGAGGTTCCAAAGTGAAGAACATGCTGTCCTTTACTTCGGCGGGCTTTTCCAGACGCTCGACCTTGGCAAGCGCTTTTTCCTTGCTTTCGGCGCGTTTGACGGATTTTTCGCGGTTGAAGGATTTCAGTTTGGCAATGGCTTCCTCCTGCTGGCGGATCTCTCTTTGCTGGTTGAGATAGTGCTTCAGAGCCGTTTCACGGAGCATCTGTTTCTTTGCCGCAAAAGCCGTATAATTGCCGCTGTACATGGAGACCTGGCCGTTTTCCACTTCGATCACCTTTGTTACGACACGGTCCAGGAAATACCGGTCATGGGAAACCACCAAAACGGCACCGGGATAGTCCCGCAGATAGCCCTCCAGCCATGAAACGGAAGAGATATCGAGGTGGTTGGTCGGTTCGTCGAGCAGGATCAGGTCCGGCCTGGTCAGCAGCAGCTTGCCGAGCGACACACGTGTCTTTTCTCCTCCGGAAAGCACGCCGCAGGGGCGGCCGAAGTCTTCTTCCGTAAAACCAAGCCCTTTCAGAACGCCTGTGATCTCACTGCGGGCGCTGTATCCGTTTGCCATTTCAAAACGGTGATTCAAATCGCTGTATCGGTCCATGAGAGAGGAAAGATCCTCCCCCTGCAGCCCCTTCATCTGCAGTTCCAGGCTGCGTATTTCTTCCTCCATGGCAAAGATATCTGCCTTCGCTTTGGAGACTTCTTCGTAGATGCTTCCTTCCGCGGAAAGGCTTTGATGCTGCGTCAGATAGCCCATGGTCTTTCCCTTGATAAAGGTCACGGTGCCTTCATCCGGCGTCAGCTGGCCGGTTATCATATTCAGGAGCGTGGACTTCCCTGCCCCGTTGATACCGACGATCGCAGCCTTTTCTTTTTCTTCGATATGGAAATAGCCGCCCCGGATCACCGGTACGGCCGCGAAGGATTTTGCAAGAGAATGACACGCCAGAAGCATAGGAAAACCTGCCTTAGGAAGTTCGGGTTTTGAAACGAAAGCAAAACCCTCAAAGACTTATTATAATAAAAACAAACGGGAAAATCAATGCTTGACAGTCTATGCAAGCACAGATAAAATATTAAACCGTCATTAACAGAGAGGCAGGTCAAACTAATTGGATACCCGTAAAATCTCGAATGCCGTAATCAAGCGTCTGCCGCGCTACATGCGTTTCCTTTCCGAACTGAAGCTGGAGGGCGTAGAACATATTTCTTCCGAGGACCTCAGTCGGCGCATGAAGGTGACAGCTTCTCAAATCCGGCAGGATCTCAACAATTTCGGCGGCTTCGGCCAGCAGGGATACGGATATAATGTCACGACGCTCATCAAAGAGATCGGAACGATCCTGGGCCTGGATAAATCGCACGATATCATCGTGATCGGCTGCGGAAACCTGGGCCGGGCACTGGCGGGATATGCCCGTTTTGAAAGCCGCGGGCTGTATATCCGGGCTTTGTTCGATATCCAGCCGCCGGTGGAAAAGGTGCGTGAGCTGCCTGTGTATTCCATGGATGAGCTGCCGGGCTATCTGCAGGAACATCCGACGGATATCGCGATCCTGACGATCCCCAAGGAGGCTGCGCACAGCGTGGCGCACATCCTTTACGAGAACGGTGTGAAGGCATTCCTGAATTTTGCGCATGTGGACCTGGCTTTGCCGAAGGATGCAGCGGTTGAAAACGTGCATCTTTCCGACAGCCTGATGCAGTTGACCTACCGCCTGAAAAACGGCACAAATTAAACAAATCAGAGGCACTGGCGATGGAAGATCGTGAGGGTTTGAGAACCTGGCTGGAAGTAGATACGGATGCTATCCGGAATAATATTGCCGAATTGATGAAAAATGCGGCTCCTTCGGTAAAGGTATGCGCTACCATCAAGGCAGACGGTTACGGGCACGGTGCCGTAGAGCTTGCCAGACGTTTGAAGGGAACGGCGGATTATTACGCCGTCAGCTGTGAATATGAAGCCCTGGAGCTTGCGGAAGCGGGCATCACCGAACCGATCCTGATCCTCGGCAAGACCTGGCCGGCCAATTATCCGGAACTGCTGCGCTACGGTATCCGCATGAACATTTATACGGAAGAAGACGGGAAGGCACTTTCCGAAGCCGCTGTTCGTCTCGGCAAGACCGCTTATGTTCATTTCTCCGTGAATACGGGGATGAACCGCATCGGCTTTCAGCCTACGGAAGAATCGGCAGACGCTGTCGTTCGCATCGCTTCACTGCCCGGGATCGCCGCGGAAGGCCTGTTTTCTCATTTCGCAACGGCCGATGAAGAGGATGAAACCTCTGCGGACCTGCAGTGGGAGCGCTATTGCGGCTTCCGCAGGATGCTCGAACAGAGAGGCCTGAAGCTGCCGATCTATCATATGGCCAACAGTGCGACCGCATCCAGACATCCGGAACGGGATATGGATATGGCAAGACTCGGCATCTCCCTGTACGGGATTTCCGCCCTGTGCGATCCCGTGCCGGAACCTGCTGAGCTTCGCCAGGCGATCAGCTTCAAGAGCCGCGTCAGCCTCGTCAAGCAGGTGGCTGCGGGCGAAGGCGTCGGCTACGGCCTGACCTTCGTGGCAAAGGATACCAGAACGATCGCGACCGTGCCGGTAGGCTATGCGGACGGTTATATGCGTACTTTCTCGAATCGCGCGTATGTGCTGATCCGCGGTCAGAAGGCTCCGGTAGCCGGGCGTGTGTGCATGGATCAGATGATGGTCGACGTCACGGATATCCCCGGCATAGAGGCAGGCGATATCGTCACGCTGTTTGGATATGACGGAGATCAGTTCATCTCCGTGGCGGATATGGCTGCGATGGCGGGGACCATTCCGCATGAAGTGCTTGTCAATCTTTCCAGGAAGCGCGTTCCGCACATTTATATATCTTGACGGAAGGCCGATCTGTATGGTATAGTCATTCAATGGTCATTTTGCTTTATCAATGACAGTCCCTTGTTGTCTGTGCGCCCCCTGCAGACGGCTCCGGAAGAAGTAAGACAGAAAAGGAGACCGCAATGTCCGGACATTCGAAATTTTCCAACATTAAACACAAGAAAGAAAAGAACGACGCAGCCAAGGGTAAGATCTTTACCAGATTCGGCCGTGAAATAGCCGTTGCCGTAAAGGAAGGCGGCGCAGATCCGAATAACAACAGCCGTCTGAAGGATATCATCGCCAAAGCCAAGGCAAACAATATGCCTAACGATACCATCGACCGCAGCATCAAGAAGGCTGCCGGCGAAGGAAATGCGACGACCTACGTACGCGCCACCTACGAAGGCTACGGCCCTAAGGGAACGGCCATCATCGTAGAGACCCTGACCGACAACAAGAACCGTACCGCTTCCAATGTACGCAACGCCTTTACCAAGGGCGGCTGCTCGATCGGTGCGCAGGGCTGCGTTTCCTATATGTTCGATGAAAAAGGACAGATCATCATCGACAAGGAAGAACTGGAAATGGATTTCGATACCCTGATGGAACTGGCTGTGGATGCCGGTGCCGAGGATATCGAAGAAGAGGACGACAGTGTGGAGATCCTCACCGCCCCCGATGATTTCTCCGCTGTTCTGGAAGCCGTTCAGGCTGCCAAGCTGCCGATCGTTTCCGCCGATGTGACCATGATCCCGCAGAATTATGTGGAATTGACCGACGAGACCGATATCAAGATGATCAACCGCATCCTTGACCTTCTCGATGAAGACGAAGATGTGCAGAACGTATATCATAACTGGGACGAGTGATATTGCGTGCCTGCCGGGATATTTCCGATGAGCACGGCAAAGGCAGTACTGATTGACGGTACTGCCTTTTTTTTGTGAAGAAAACACCCGCCGAACTCTTTCAGCGGGTGCCTGATATATGACAGGCGTGATCAGCAGCCGATCAGCCGGCAGTATAATTCGCTGTAAACGGCTGCGGAGCGTGTCCACGAGAAGTCACAGCGGATCGCGTGTTCTGCGAGGAGATTCCAATTGCGCTTTTTATTGCGGTAAAGGTCGAGCGCCATCGTCAGCACCTCCATCATCGCATCGCCGTTGTAGTTCCAGAACGAAAAGCCGGTGCCTTCTCCGGTAAAACGGTTGTAGGGGATGACGGTATCTTTCAGACCGCCGATCTCGCGGACGATCGGAACGGTCCCGTAACGCAGGGCGATCAGCTGACTGAGCCCGCAGGGCTCGAAGCGGGATGGCATCAGATAGGCATCGGAACCGGCATAAATGCGGTGTGCCAGATCCTCCGAGTAGCAGAAGGAGGCAGCAATGCGGCCGGGGAAGGCAGCCGATGCGCGCCGAAACATTTCTTCGTAGCGCTGTTCACCGGTGCCGAGCACCGCCAGCTGGATAGGCAGCTCTGTCAGCTGCGGCAGCTTCTGTTCGATCAGGTCCAGGCCTTTTTGTTCTGTCAGGCGCGAAACCAGACCGATGAGCATGGCTTTCGGGTCTTCCTCCAGGCCGAGCTCGCGCTGCAGAGCAGCTTTGTTTTTCTTCTTGACGGTTCTGAAATTTTCCGGTGTGAAAGGGAAGGGGATCGCCGCATCGGAAGCGGGCTGATAGGTCTCCGTATCGATCCCGTTCAGGATGCCGCAGAAATCTTCGGATTTATTGCGGAAGATCCAATCCAGGCCTTCGCCGAAGTCCGGTGTTTTGATCTCTTCGGCATAGCTTGGGCTGACGGTATTGACCGCATCTGCAAAAAGAATACCGCTTTTCAGATAATTCCCCTCACCGAAGCGTGCTGCATCGGAAAATACGGCGGCGGAGATGCCTGTGATCTTTTCAAGCTCGCCCGCATTGTAAGGCCCCTGAAATTTCAGGTTATGGATGGTCATCACGGTTTTGATGCCCCGGTAGTAGTCACTGCCGGAAAATTCCGTTTTCAGGTAGACGGGGATAAGGCCCGTATGCCAGTCGTTGCAGTGGATCAGATCCGGGCGGAAGCCGAGAGAGGGCAGGACCGAAAGGACCGCTTTGGAAAAGAATGCGAATTTTTCTATGTCATAGGAATATTCCGTATAAGGCGAACTGCCGCCGAAATATTCTTCGTTATCCAGAAAATAAAAGGTTATGCCGCGCAGCTCCAGCTGTTTGACGCCTACATACCGGTCACGTCCGTTGAAATACGAATAGAAACTGACGACCGTCTGCATTCTGCTGCGGTAACATTCCGGGATCATGATGTAAGCGGGAAGGATGACGCGCACATCGAAACGGCTGCGGTCCAGAGCAAGGGGGAGAGCACCGACAACATCGGCCAGACCTCCCGTCTTGACGAAGGGGACACATTCGGATGCGGCAAAAAGGATGTTCTTCATAGCGGACTCCTTATGAATTATAATCCTGCCTGTATTGTAGTCCATTTTTTTATGCAGTGCAAGTAAATATATCGATATTGCGGCACATTGACGTTTACAAAAAGTTTACAAATATAATGCTTGCTTTTTTCGGAAGATAGGTATATTATACACCACGGTCGCCGAAGGGCACCGATACGGGCCATTAGCTCAGTTGGTAGAGCACCTGACTCTTAATCAGGGTGTCTGGGGTTCGAGCCCCCAATGGCCCACGATGAAAACCGCCTGTGAGGCGGTTTTTTTGTGCTCATTTTGCTTGACAAGTCGTTCCGGATAGAGTAGAGTATAGGCAGAAACAGAAAATTTGTTTGCATTTTTGTGCGCAGGAATCTGCCTGCAGCGGTTCGGACGTACAAGGGATGCGCCTTTCCTGTTTCAATCTTTCACCGGGAGTACTATATGACAGCAGAAGATAAGAAAAAAGCGATAGAAACGGCCGTTGCCAACATTGAAAAGGATTTCGGCAAGGGTTCGATCATGCGTCTGGGCGAAAATACGGCGATGAATATTGCCACGATTCCGACCGGTTCCATTTCTCTGGATCTGGCGCTCGGCCTCGGCGGTGTGCCCCGCGGGCGTATCGTGGAAGTGTTCGGACCGGAATCCAGCGGTAAAACGACGGTTGCTCTGCACGTGGTG
The DNA here is from genome assembly GCA_045616945.1 of Lachnospiraceae bacterium. Taxonomy (GTDB): domain Bacteria; phylum Bacillota; class Clostridia; order Lachnospirales; family Lachnospiraceae; genus UBA6987. Next base: position 9,517 of record JAZLHR010000075.1, read on the forward strand.
GCAGAGGCACAGAAGAAAGGCGGGATCGCGGGCTTTGTGGATGCCGAGCATGCGCTTGACCCCGTCTATGCCCGCAATATCGGCGTGGATGTCGATAATCTGTATGTATCCCAGCCGGATAACGGTGAACA
>JAZLHR010000076.1:0-9834 GCA_045616945.1 Lachnospiraceae bacterium
ATTGGATTTGTTTGTCATAGGATTGTACCTCCGTAAAAAGAAATATGGGATGATTTCCCAAGGTAAATCCTACGGCGAAAAGTTTCCCAGAGTAAGTCCAACTTTAATTCCTACTGTGGGATTTACTTTGGGAATTTACTCTGAAAAAGAACCGCCTGCGGGACCGGATGAAATGCAAAAAAAGTGCTTGCATTTTTTCAAAGAAAGGTGTATTATACTATCCGTTCCGCTGAGGGCCATTAGCTCAGTTGGTAGAGCACCTGACTCTTAATCAGGGTGTCTGGGGTTCGAGCCCCCAATGGCCCACGACTTAAGCCCGGACTCTTCGGAGTCCGGGCTCGTTTTTTGTGCAGAGAGGACTATTTTTCGAAAATCACGAAAAAGTGCTTGACTCTGACGCTGCGTCATAGTTTACACTGCCTTGTGCAGGGAGGTGACAGGATGCTGACAGTAAAGGAAGTAAGCAGGTTGAGCGGCGTCAGTATACGGACGCTGCACTACTATGACTCGTTGGGATTGCTGGTCCCGGCCGTGACGACGGCTGCCGGATACCGCCTGTATGACGGTGCGGATCTCGACCGTCTGCAGCAGATTTTATTGTATCGTGAACTGGAATTTCCCCTGAGGGATATCAAAAGGATCATAGACAGCCCGGATTATGACCGTACACGCGCTCTGACACAGCAGATCGAGCTGCTTCGTCTGCGGCGGGAACATATCGACGGCTTGATATCCTTCGCAGAAAAATTGAAGTCATCAGGAGGAGATCAAATGAGTTTTCAGGCTTTTGATACGGAAAAAATGGATCGGTATGCCGATGAGGCGAAAAAAAACTGGGGCGGGACATCTGCTTTCAGGGAATATGAGCAGAAAAGCCGGAATGACGCGCCGGAAGTACAGGCGCAGAAGGCTGAGGGACTGATGGATATTTTCCGCGAATTCAGTACCCTGCGGGGCCGGGAACCGGAAAGCGGCAGCGTTCAGCAGCTGACCGCAAAGCTGCAGGCGTATATCACGGAACACTATTATACCTGCACGAAGCAGATCCTGGCCGGTTTGGGGCAGATGTATGCCGCAGGCGGGGAAATGACCGAAAACATTGACGCGGCAGGCGGAAAAGGGACCGCTGCATTGGCAGCGGAGGCGATCCGTTTCTATTGCCGGTAAGCTGTGAGAACTTCTGCTCATCCGGGGCGGTTTCCTGCGGGAGGCCGCCCTGTTTTCTGTTTCCTGTTTACTGCAGTGTTTCCTTCGGCGCTGAGAGTTTCCTTCAGAGCTGAGAGGGATGTTTCCTTCGGCGCTGAGAGGGAATTTGATTGACATTGCCGCTTCACTGCGTTAGAATGCATAATTGGTTTTGTGCCTTTTGCTGTTCCTGAAGGCAGAGCTGTATCACGCAAAAGGGAATGATCCCGCGGATGTTTTGGAGGTGCCTCGTGATGAAAGCAGGTACGATTCAGAAGGAATTGGAGCAGTCACGTAAGTCCAATGATACCGAAGATCTGTTGGACAGCGTGTTCACCGAACCTTTGGGTCTTGTGTGGGCGAAGATCTGCATCAGGCTGCATATTTCCGCAAACGCGGTAACGGTCGCTTCCGGTGTCTTCGGCGTGATCGGCGGCGCGCTGTTTTTCCCCAGAAATATCTGGCTGAATCTTCTCGGGGTGCTGCTGCATATTTTCTCTGCCGTGCTGGATTGCTCGGACGGACAGGTGGCCAGACTGACGCACACTTCCTCCGAATTCGGCAGGATCCTGGACGGGATCTCCGACGGCTTCTGTATGGCTGCGGCATATCTGGCGATCGGAGCAAGGCTGATGGGGGAAACGATTCCCTTTACGGACGGAAAGCTGTGGGGGGTATGGATCTGGCCGCTGATCGTTTTGACCGGTTATTTCTGCCATCTGGATCAGTGCCGTATGGCCGATTACTACCGCAATGCGCATTTGTTCTTCCTGAACGGAAAAGATCATGCGGAGTTTTCTTCCGCCGAACAGATCGCGGCCAAGAAAAAAGCACTTCCGGCGGATGCCTCTTTTTTGGAGAAGCAGTCCGTATCTTCTTATGAAGGCTGGACTAAGAAGCAGGAGAAAAATTCCCCCTGTGTCTGCCGCCTGATGAGCCTGCAGATGAAAGAAGCGCAGGTGTCTCCTATGCTTGACAGTGATTTTCTGGAAGCAAGCCGCCCGTATATCCAGCTGACCAATGTGCTGACGGTCAATGTCCGTGCATACGCCATGTATCTGGCCGTGCTGCTCGGGCTCCCCTTCTGGTATCTTGTGTTCACCTGTCTGATCCTCCAGCCGATCCGCATTTTTATGGTGGGGAAGTATGAAGGCATTGCCCGCAGGCTGATAGAAAAATATTATCCCGGCAAGGAATGTTGAACGGATGAAAAAAGGCTTTCGGACTCTATTTTTCCTGATAGGCGTGTGCGGGGTTCTGTTGCTGCTGAAGGGAGCAAATCTGAACGGGCAGGATTGGAAAAGTCTGCTCCGTCCGGAACTCTTTCTGCAGTTGGGAGCTCAGCTCCTGCTTTGGGTGGGTATTTTTATTATCCATACGGGAATCTATCTTTTTATTATCGGTCCGGAATCGAAAAGAGTCGGCTTTTTACGGATGTTCAAGATATGTGTTGCCGGTGTTGCACTGAATAATGTGACCCCCGCGGGCCTGTTCGGCGGGGAACCGTACCGCATCCTGGAACTGAGACGATTTATGAGCAGTGAAAAGGCGGTCTCTTCGACCTTGACTTTTTCTCTGCTGTATGCGCTCGGCCATTCCATGCTGTGGGGGACCGCTGCCGTTATATATGTGGCTTTCGGCTGCCCCGGCAGTCTGGGCGTCTCATTGATGATGATCCTGGGCGGAACACTGTCGATCCTGTTTTGTGTGTATTTCTTTGCAAAGAAGAAAGGCGGATTGGTGCTTCCTTTCCTGCACTTTTTTGCAAAGATCCCGTTCCTGACGAAATTTATCCAAAAGCGGATCGAAAAGAACGAGCAGCTTTTTGAAAATATCGATGCGGGCATCAGTTCCTTCCGTGAGACGCCCAAGCGCTTCCGCAAGGCAGTGCTGCTGGAATTTGCAGCCCGGCTGGTGGAGGCTGCGGAGTATTGGGGGATCATGCGTTATTTCGGGCTGCAGGCGAATTTCTTCGAGGCGCTTCTGGTAATGGGTACGGCTTCCCTGGTCGGCAATCTGCTGTTCCTGATCCCCCTGCAGGCCGGAACGCGGGAGGGCGGCACCTGCCTGGCAATGCTTTGGGTGGGCGGCAGCGAGGCCATCGGGATGCTGACGGGGCTGCTGTTCCGTCTGCGTGAGCTGATTACGACGGCTATCGGCATATTGATGATCCTGGTGGAAAAGAAGACTCTGCAGGAATTTGAAAAAGTGGATGAATGACGGAGCAGATATTCCCTGCTTATTCTTGCGGGGAGTATTTGATTCTCTTTTTATGGTCGACAAAGGAAAATTTCAAAAAACAGAGCTGATTTGCCGATAATTTTGCAGCACAGTGATGAAAAAACAGGCAGAAATGTGATATACTGAAGGAACCATATTACGGAGGTCGAATCCATGAATGATGTTTTACATGACGCTTTGCCGGCGGAACCGCTGCTTCTGTATCGTTTCCGCGAAAACGGCAGTTTTGACACGGAAAGCGGAGATGAATCGGATATGCCTGCCCTGAAGGAAAAACTTCAGGCCGGATGGAAGCCTGTCATTTTCGGAAGGACCGGCTGTGAGGATCGCTGGTCGGCGGTGCTGGAAAAGCTGGGCGTAGATGCGGTGGAGGCATATTATAAGGACGGCAGCTTTTATAAGAAGTTGAACCGCACCGGATTGGTTCGTAAGGTCCGTATCGGCGTTATGGGAGCCGGGCGCGGCAAGGCCATGATGCGGTATTGCTCTCTGTCGGAAAATGCCGAGCTGGTAGCTGTCTGCGATAAGTACGAGCGCCGGCTGCAGGAGGTCCGGGAGGGTTACGGCAAGGACAAGGATATTGCCTATTTCACGGATTTTGAAGAATTCATCAAATATGATATGGACTGCGTGGTACTGGCCAATTACGCGAACCAGCATGCTCCGTTTGCGGTCAAATGTCTGAAGGCCGGCAAGCACGTAATCAGCGAATGTCTGCCTGCGCAGCATCTGAAAGAGGCTGTGGAGCTGGTGGAAGCCGCCGAAGAGGCCGCGAAAAAGGGCGTGCGGTATTTTTTCGCGGAGGACTATTGCTATTATCCTTCCACGAAAAAGATGAAGGAAATGGCAGAGGAGGGCCTGCTGGGCGAAGTGGAATATGCCGAAGGCGAATATATGCACCGCTTTACGCCGCGCAGCTGGGGAAATCTGACCTTCGCGGACCGCAATCACTGGCGCAACCGCATGAGCGCATTCTTTTACTGCACACATTCGGTGGGGCCGATGGTGCATATCGCCGGCAGCCGTCCCGTGAAGGTGGTCGGCATAGAGGGACCTTATACGAAGCGGACGCTGGAACTCGGCGCATCGCACGGTGCTTTCGGCGTGGAGATCATAACGCTGGAAAACGGCGCGGTCTTAAAGAGCCTTCACGGCTGCGGTGCGACCCGGAAATCCGTATATTACAGCTTTTACGGCGAAAAGGGGCGGCTTGAAAGCGCCCGTGCGGACGCCGGTCATGGCTATACGCGTACGCTGTACGGCAATGTCTGCAATGAGGATAAAAAACTCAAGGAGGATCCGGTTCCGACCCGGATCGAGACTGCAGACCGTCTCAGCGAGATCGCCGATCATTTCAATCATTCCGGCGCGGATTTTTATATGATGCTCAACATCGTACAGGCCATCCGCGGGGATAAGAACGCGGATATTGTGGATGTATATGAGGCTATGGATATGTGGCTTCCGGGCATGTTCGCGTACCGAAGCGTGCTGGCCGGAGGCATTCCCATGGAAGTGCCCGATTTCCGCAAGCCCGAGGACCGTGACAAGTGGAGAAACGATACCTCCTGCACCGATCCTGCCGCGGCAGGCGATATGCTGCAGCCGACTTCTTCCCACGAAACGCCGGAGATCCCGCAGACTGTGTACGACGCGATCTATCAGCAGGCTGTGGAAAGGGATGAGCCCTGGACGAAGGAACGGCCGGTCCTGTAAGAGAACTGTGAAGTTCGGGAGATCGATCCATGCTGAATTATATCTGGCCCATGGCCCTGGTGGTCCTGAGCAATGTCCTGTATCAGATCTGCGCAAAGTCTGTTCCCGAAAAAATGAATCCTTTTGCCTCCCTGACCGTGACCTATGCGGTGGGAGCGGTCCTGTCGCTGGTCCTGTTCCTGATTTTCGGCAGGGAAACGACCCTGGCGGCGGAATACAGGAAACTGAACTGGGCACCCTTTGTTCTCGGCCTGGATATCATCGGCCTGGAGGCCGGGTGGATCCTGGCTTATAAGGCGGGATGGCAGGTGAGTACGGCCCAGATCGTGCAGAGCGCCTTTCTGGCGGCTTTGCTGATCCTGGTGGGCTTCTGGCTTTATAAGGAAGCCGTGACCTGGAATAAGCTGGCGGGCGTCGTTATCTGCATCATCGGTCTGTTTTTCATCAATATGAAGTGAGGTATATCATGGTCAAGCATGTGATACTTTGGAAGCTCAAAGAAATGAGCGCGGAAGAGAAGGCTGCGGTCGTTTCCGGCATCCGGACGAATCTGGAAGCCCTGGTCGGGGTCGTTCCCGGGCTGGTGTCCTTGAAGATCGAAGCGCTGCCGCTGGCATCGTCCAATGCGGATGTGATGCTGGATTCCGTGCTGGAGGATGAAGCGGCCCTCAAGGGATATGCGGTGCATCCGGCCCATGTGGCCGCCGCCAATACCTATGTGCGTCCTTTTACGGCGGAACGCTTCTGCTTCGACTATACCGTCCGCTGAACGGGATGTTTGCCGGGGAAATATTGCCGGAGGTCTGGGAGGGCCGTCCGCTGAAGGTGATTCGCAGCGCGAGACGGAGCATCGGCCTGCGTCTGCGGGATGACGGGAGCCTGGAGGTACGGGCTCCGCTGCGCATCTCTGACGCACGGATCGGGGAGTTCCTGCTTTCCCGCGGCGAATGGATCCGGAAGAATGCCGCTGCGCTGGAAAAACAGAGGCGGCTGGCCGGGGAGGCCGGCGGCACGCTGGACGAGGCGCAGCTGCGGGAACTGGCCGCGAAGGCGGCAGACTATATCCCGCATAGAGTCGCCTGCTTTGCGCCGCTGGTAGGCGTGAGCTTCGGACGCATCACGGTCCGAGCGCAGAGGACCCGCTGGGGCAGCTGCAGCAGTCGGGGAAATCTGAATTTCAACTGTCTCCTGATGCTGGCGCCGCCGGAGGTATTGGACAGTGTGGTCGTACACGAGCTGTGTCACAGGAAGGAAATGAACCATTCCGCGGCCTTTTACGCCGAGGTGCTGCGGGTCTTTCCGGACTATCGGAAATGGAACCGCTGGCTGAAGGAAAACGGAGGCGCGCTGCTCGCCCGCCTGCCGCAAAAAGAATAAGGATAGCTGTAACTTGTTGAAAAATGAACGGATCCGGACGGCTGCCCGCTCCTGGTCCGTTTCTGTGTACCGGTCGGTACGGCCGTGAACATCTAAGGAGAATGATCATGAATCCTGTTTGTCCTGAGATCTTACCGTCGGAGTCTCTTCTTTTGTACCGGTTTTCCTGTGACGGGAGCTTTGAGTCGGCGGACGGAGAAGAAAAAAACATGGCGGCTCTGCAGGAAAAGCTGCGGGGCGGTTGGAAGCCTGTCATTTTCGGCCGGACCGGCTGCGAAGATCGCTGGTCTGCTGTATTGGAACAGTCGGGGATCGACTCTGTCGAGGCCTATTATCGGGATGGCAGCTTCTACAAGCAGCTGAAGCGCTCCGGCCTGGTGAAAAAGCTCCGGATCGGCGTGATGGGCGCCGGGCGCGGCAAAGCCATGATGCGCTATTGCCTGGAGGCCGGCAACGCGGAGCTGGTAGCCGTATGCGACAAGTATGAACAGCGGCTTCAGGAAGTTCGGGAAAGCTACGGAAAAGGGCAGGAGATCTCGTATTATACGGATTTTGACGCATTTCTGCGCCATGATATGGACTGTGTGGTACTTGCCAATTTTGCTCACCAGCATGCTCCCTTTGCAATCAAATGCCTGAAAGCCGGCAAGCATGTTATCAGCGAGGTGCTTCCGGCACAGACGCTGAAGGAGGCCGTTGAACTGGTAGAAGCCGCGGAGGAAGCCGAAAAAGCCGGAGTCCGCTATTTTTACGCGGAGGATTATTGTTATTTCCCCGCAACCCAAAAAATCAAGGAAATGGCAGAGGCAGGTATGCTGGGCGAGGTGGAATATGCCGAGGGCGAGTACATGCACCGTTATACGCCGATCACCTGGACCAATCTGACTTTCGCAAATCCACGGCATTGGCGCAACCGCATGAGTGCTTTCTTTTACTGCACCCATTCGCTGGGGCCGCTGGTGCATATCGCCGGGAGCCGTCCCGTGACGGTCACCGGCTTTGAGGGACCGTATACAAAGCGTATGGAAGAACTCGGCTGCAATGTCGGCGCCTACGGGATCGAGATGGTGCGGCTGGAGAACGGTGCGATGCTCAAGAGCCTGCACGGCGACGGGGCGACCCGCAAGTCGTATTATTTCAGCTTTTACGGCTCAAAGGGCCGTTTGGAAAATGCCCGCGCGGATACGGAGCAGGGATATGTGCGCACCCTGTACGGGAATGTGTGCAATGAAGATAAAACCAATCCGGAACACCCGCAGCCGTCGGTGATCGATACGCTGGACCGTCTGAGCGACAAGGCCTGGGGGTTCAAGCACTACGGGGCCGATTTTTATATGATGCTCAATATCGTGCAGGCACTTCGCGGAGACCGGAATGCGGACACGGTAGATGTCTACGAAGCGATGGATATGTGGCTGCCGGGTATATTTGCCTTCCGCAGTGCGCTGGCGGGCGGTATTCCCATGGAGGTCCCTGATTTCCGCAGGCCTGAGGTGCGTGAACTGTGGCGGAACGATACCGCCTGCACGGACGACGAGGCGGCAGGCGATATGCTGCAGCCGGTCAGCTCCATGGATACGCCGGAAGTACCGCAGTCCGTGTTCGACGGGCAGTATCTTGCCGCACAGGAACGGGGCGAGGCCTGGGCTGCGAAGCCGCCTGTCATCTGACCGGGCTGCCGGGGATATCCTGCGCTCGGCCGGACGCCTGCTGCTCTCAAAGGCCGGTGGCCGTCTGCTGCCTGCTGCTCTTATATGCCGGGGATCCGTCCGCCGGACCGCAATAACAGCATTGCATCCTTTCTTCCTGCCGGAAGAGGCTGCGATGCTGTTATTTGCTTTTGAGGCTCTTTTTCGTAAATAACGCCTCTGTCATATCCGTTTTGGTCTGTTTTTTGTCGTTTTCGGCCCTTGTTTTCCTGCTTTTATCGAATATAATGAAGATATCAGCCGTAAAGGAGAAAAAAATGAAAGTATTGGTTTTCGGCTCGTGTAATATTGATATCGTATATTCGATGGATGCCATTGTCCGTCCCGCGGAGACCGTCAGCGCAAAAAGCTGCAGCACTTTCCCCGGCGGCAAGGGCTTCAATCAGACGGTTGCGCTTGCCAAAGCCGGTGTGCCGGTCTGCTTTGCGGGCTGTATCGGGAACGACGGCTTATGGCTGAAAAAGCTGCTGGAAGAAAACGGTGCGGATACATCCCTGCTGAAAACGGTCGGGACACAGACGGGACATGCGATCATCCAGGTGGATTCTCAGGGCCAGAACGCGATATTTGTCTGCCGCGGGGCCAACGGAGAGATCCGCAGGAAAGATGTGGATGAGGTCCTTTCTCACTTCGGCAGCGGCGATATGATCGTTCTGCAGAACGAGATTAGTGAGCTGTTTTATATCATCGAAAAAGCGTCCCGGAAGGGGATGCGGATCGTGCTCAATCCGTCACCGTTCGATAAGGCTTTTTTGGATCTGGACCTGGCTGACATTTCGTATCTGGTGGTAAATGAAACGGAGGCCTGTGCATTTTCCGGGACCGATAATCCGTTTGATTTGGTGACCGGGGCAAAAAACAAAGGCTTGCCGACGCAGATCCTGCTGACATTGGGAGAAAAGGGCTCTGTCTGGTGGGACGGGAAGAAAATGACCCGCTTCGGAGTGTTTCGGACGCAGGTGGTCGATACGACAGCGGCCGGCGATACCTTTACCGGATATTTTATTGCCGGATTGCTGAAAGCCGATCCTCCGGAAAAAATATTGGAAACGGCTTCCGCGGCAAGTGCGGCCGCGATCTCGCGGCCCGGTGCGTCTTCCTCCATTCCGACGCCGGATGAAGTAAGATACGCGATAAAAACACTGCGCCGCACCGATCCTCTGCGGGATGAACGCAAGCAGAAAGTAATCGGATATCTGAAAAATGACCTGCAGGGGGCGAATCTTTTCGATCTATCGCGGGTGCTCGGCTTTTCCGAGGAATATACCGGCAAATGGGTCTCGGCCGCTTTCGGCTGCGGTTTTACGGATCTGCTGCAGGAGGAAAGGATCACGGCTGCCGCGGCGATGCTGCGCGGGTCCGATATATTGGTCGAGGAAGTCATTGCTGCGGTAGGCTACCGGAACGGGAGCCATTTCAGAAAAAAGTTCAAGGCAAAATACGGCGTTTCGCCGCTGCGATATAAAAAGCCCAGCGGTGATATGTCAAGCCTTAGATGAGAAATGATTCGCATGTTTTTTACTCATTTCGGGCAAGGCGCAAAAAACTCACCTAAGCCCAGTCGACCTGCTCATAAAAACAGAGCTGGGCGCAGGTCAGACCGAAG
>JAZLHR010000077.1:0-25752 GCA_045616945.1 Lachnospiraceae bacterium
CCAGGAGGGCTGTATTCATTGCGGCAGGATTCGGTTCCCGGTTGGTGCCGGTGACGCTGAATACCCCCAAGCCGCTTGTCCGCGTGAACGGAAAACGCATTATCGATACCCTGATCGATGCCTGTCTGGGCGCGGAGATCCAAGAGATTTATATTGTCCGCGGGTATCTGGCTGAACAGTTCGATCAGCTGCGGTATAAATATCCGATGGTGAAGTTTCTGGAAAATACGACCTTCAATGAGGCAAACAATATCGGTTCGGCCATGGTGGCCCGCGATCTGCTGCAGAATTCCTATGTGTTTGAAGCAGACCTGCTGCTCTCCAATCCGGATATCATCACGAAATATCACTACCGTTCGGACGTGCTGGGGATCTGGAAGGAACGCACGGATGACTGGTGCCTGACCGTAGACAAGGACGGCTGCGTGTCGGAAGAAAAGGTCGGCGGCCTGAACTGCTATCAGATGGTAGGCATCTATTACTGGAACAGCGAGGACGGAGCCCGGCTTGCCGAGCACGTGCGTGAAGCGTTCCTGGCGCCCGGCGGCCGGGAACGGTATTGGGAAACGGTACCGAATCAGGTCTACCGGGGCCAGTACAAGATCGAAGTCCGTCCCTGCCGGGACGAGGATATCGTGGAGATCGATACCTTCCGTGAACTGAAAGCCATCGACCCTTCCTACGATGTAGGGTAAGCAGGGGCAGTGCAGAAAGGATTTTTTATGAACAGCACCGCAAAAACGAACGAAAACGGGACGCTGAAGAAGCAGCTCAGCCCGATGCACGTCTGGGCGATCGCCTTCGGCTGCATCATCGGCTGGGGGTCCTTCATCAATCCCGGCAAAAAATTTCTGCCGAATTCCGGTGTAGCGGGGACAGCCATCGCGATGATCCTGGGGGCGCTGGTCATGGTGATCATCGCTTTCAGTTATGCCTATATGATCCCCAAATATCCGGTCGCGGGCGGCGAATTTACCTTTACGGAAAAATGTTTCGGCAAGGCGCCGGCATTTCTGTGCGGCTGGTTCCTGGTGGCGGCGTATCTGACCAATGTTCCCATGAATTCCACCGCCATCGGCCTGATCGTAGACGGCCTGGACGGCAGCGCGGATATCCTCAAATTCGGTTTTCATTATCAGATCGCCGGTTTTGAAGTCTGGCTCGGCGAGATCCTGCTGGCGATGGGAATCCTGATCCTGTTCGGCATATTGAATATCCTGGGCGTGAAAAAAGCCGGTTTTGTGCAGACGGTGCTGGCCAGCCTGCTGGCTGTGTGCGCCTTTACGCTCTGCATCGCGGGGCTTGTTTCCGCAAAAGCGAAAGGGATCCATATGCAGCCCGTTTGGGGCTTTGACAAGGCAGCTGCGATGGCGGACGGTGTGTCTGCCGCGGGCATAGATGCTTACGCGCATAAGGGTACGGGCGGGATCCTGTCTGCCATTCTGGCGACCTTTGCCATTGCGCCCTGGGCCTTCGTCGGTTTCGATACCATCCCGCAGGCCGCGGAGGAGTTCAAATTTTCATATCGCAAGGTCATGCTCATCATGGTCGTTGCGATCCTGTTCGGCTGCTTCGTATATATCTCCAACAATACGGTGGCGGCAGCGGCTCTGGAAAATTGGCCCGACCGCGTCATGGCGGGCGAATGGGTCCTGCTGGCGGCAGCGGAGGAACTGCTCGGTACCTTCGGCAAGGTGCTGATCGGTGTCGGGGTTTCCTGCGCGGTGCTTTCCGGGATCATGGGCTTCTATCTTGCGTCCAGCCGCCTGATGTATTCCATGAGCCGCGGAGGCTATCTGCCTGCCTGGTTCGGAAAAGTGAGCACGAAATACGGCACCCCCTCCAATGCGATGCTTTTCTGCATCCTGATTTCTCTGTCCGGCCCCATTCTCGGCCGGGAGGCACTCGGCTGGTTCGTGGATATGAGCTCCATCGGCGCGTCCATCGGCTATTTCTTTACGGCAGCTTCCACGCTGGTCGTCCGGAAGCGGGACGGCGACGGCTCGTCTGTCCTGAAGGGGATGGCTCTGCTGGGCACAGCCTTCTCAGTGATCTTCATATTCCTGCAGCTGGTGCCGATCCCGGGGCTTTCCGGCGTGCATTTCGGGAAGGAATCGTACCTGATGCTGCTCGTCTGGATCGTGCTCGGGGCGGCATTTGCGCTGAGACCGAAGGGAATCTTGAGAAAATAATGAGAAAGGGGCGTCAGCCTCTTTCCTTTTTTCGGTAACATCCGGGGAAAATCTTTAATTAAGTTTGAAATTCCGGTTTGATAGGAAAACAGAAAAGGTTAGTTTTGCAGATTTGTGTGAGATAATGTCGCTATATCCTCCTGCGGATAGGAGGAACAAAACCCGGAGAAATCCGTGGGCATCATCTTTTTGCTCCAACACTATTAATATGGAATCAATGATATTCATTAATTTATGACTTTGACTTGTTCTATCATAAATTTGAATATGATTGTGAATTGTTTAATATTGACAAAGTCAAAGAGGCATAGTAGTTTTCTTATAGGAACTTGTGAATCTGGATATTTTGTCCGCCCGGAAATGATTAGGAGGTGTGATTTGAAAAAGTTTCTAAGTGTTTGTGTATCGTTGATTCTTATACTCTCTCTTTGCAGTGGCTATGTGAGTGTTGTTGCGGCGGCTTCCAGTACAAAAGGCCCACAGGGAAATGAACGCGTCGGCAAGGTAGCGACGAAGCAGGGAACCGATTACGACACGTATTTGCTTGAAGACGGAAGTTTTGAGTGTGTCATTTATCCTTGCGACCGTTATTATGAAACAGAATTCGGATATGAAGAAATCGATAATTCTGTAATCCCCAAGCAGACCGAAAAGAATGGCATTTTCTACACCTACGCAAATGCGGCAGGAGCGAACCGTTTTTATTTCGCAGAGGGGGAAGATTTATCTGTTTGGATGGATACCGCTCTGGGGAGTATAAGATTGGTTCCTCAGAATGTTAGTGCTGCTGCCGCTGTGGCGGGTGGGTTGAAAGAAACAGTGTCGGATTTCACATTCGCCGGGGAGCAGATGATAGCATATAAGGATGTATTCAAAGATACAGACCTGGTATATGCCGTCCAAAATGAGGGTTTGAAAGAGTTTCTGATCCTTTACAGTCAGAGTTCACCAAATGAGTTTTCTTATTTGCTGGAAACGGAAATGAAAGTCGAACTGACAGACAAAAATGAAGTCCTGTTGATCAATCCGGACACGCAGGAATGTCTGACGATTGGCGGGTTATGGGCAGTCGACGCAGAAGGAAAAACAACGGAAAGTATTGATGATTGTAAGCGAAACAGCCGAGGGGATGCTGATCACATTGAAACCGGATGAAGCCTTCCGCGAAGATGCTGTGTATCCGGTTATAATTGATCCGAATGTTACGGTAACCGGCGGAAATGTGACCTACGATACTTTTGTATCCGGCCGTTATCAAAGTACGAATTATTACGGGCAGAACTATTTATCTATTGGCCGCAGCAGCGATTTATACACGACCAGAAGTTATATAAAGTTCGGAATTCCGGGCAATATCGCTCCCGGAGCCATCTCCTCAGCGTCTATATGGCTTAAAAAGATGAGCGGGGCGGAGCCGACGGCGGTTGTGCGTCGTGTAACGGATTTCTGGTCATCTTCTGGCCTGACCTGGCAAAATATGCCGGAAGGTACGCTGAGCGGACAATCCGCATTGGTCAATGAAGGAGATGGTTGGTATTCGGCAAGCCTGATGGGGATGATTAACGGCTGGCTGGATTATTCCTATGAAAACTATGGTGTTATCATACAAAGCACCACGGAATCGGGGACTTCGCAGTGGACGAAATTTTACAGTTCGGATGCCGCGAGCTATCTTCCGGAACTTCGAATAACATATTCTTATCAGACGATGCCGGTTGATCGGGTCAGCTCTTTGTATTCTGTATTGGATACGTACAATAGCAGTTTCATAAACAAACAGAATTGTTACGGATATGCGATGCAGATCTATTGTTCAAACGTATCTTCCAATGAAAGTTATGTTCAGCTTCCGGGAGAGTTTGGAGATTCCTTGGTGTATGGTTCATTGGATTTAAATTACTTTTCCTATATGGAGTTAGATTATTCAGCTTCTGATTGGATGACCATGGTCATGACAGAATTGCAAAAGGATTTCCAATATCTAAATCAGCAAAATGGAGCTGAGTGGACATTGGTGAACACCGGCGTGACTGCGAACAGCGTGATCCCGGCTGGATATAGAAAAATAGCTCTTGTTACAACAGAGGGTGATTTCCATTTCTATATACGGCATAATGATGGAACTTGGTCAGGAAAGATGGGAGACGGTGTGCCATCCAATAAATCTTTAGGAACCCATGTACTTTTGACTGACAGTAATATTGCTACAGCAGGATTGGAATTGGGCTATTCGCGGATTACTTTTCTGCTTGTAAAAAAATCTATTGTAATTGACTATCCTCATAATAAGGGAATTAATTCACAGGCTCATTCTCAAACATTATTCACTGATTGTGCAGGAAATAATTTCAGAACAGCGGGGACGGCTGTCAACGGAAATAATAACGGTCGTTTCGATTTCTCCGAAGACGAAGATATGTTCATTTTTACACCGGGAACGAGTGGAAATTGGAAAATAAAAGCAAATCCTGATGTGGGGTATAGTGAACCGGGGATTTGGTTATATAATTCATACGGCAATCTCCTTGGGAGTTCTTTATCAAACCAAGGTTCTGAAATAATTTATTCTATGACGAGTGGGCAAAGGTACTATGTTTGTGTTCGGGATGCGGCACATTCAAATAGTACATATTTGCTCAATATTTCAAGATAATAGGAGGAGAAAATGATGAAACAGAAATGGATTTTGGCTGTCGTAGCGATTTGTTTGTTGATCGGCGGTTCAGCAGCGGCCTCTGTGCTTGTAAACAATGATTTTCCGGAAAATGACAGCAATAGATCTTTGGAGGATCTGACAGCCGCGTCGGAGGCGGCTCCTTCGAAATCCGTGGAGGAATTGCTGGAAGGCCTGACGCAGGTGACCTATCCTTCCATCCCTCCGGAACTTCAGGACGCATATGTCGCTTCGCAGCTTGCGTCACGTGCGGCGGAAATTGCGGCTCAAAGCCGGGAAGAAACCGAGCCGGAGACACATGCGGGGTATGTCAGAGAAGATTCCTGGCGCAGCCGGGCGGAGGCCGAGGGGATATCCCTGTTTGAATATTGCCTGCAGAAAGCTGATAAGGATCAAAAGGCTGCTCTGGAGAAACTGGCGGAGGAAAATCCGGAAGTATATCTGCGCGGCTTGGATCGTAAGATCCTTGTCATCATGGGAGAACTGCCGCAGGATCAGCCCCGTATGACCAAGGAATGGGCGGAAGATTTTTGCAGGAATTATGAATGGAAAACTGATTTTTCCTCCTATGATTCCTTCCCTCAGAAGGTGTTCTTCCAGGAAGCCATGGACGGCCTGAACGTGAAGGCTGGAGCTCCTGATCGTGTATATCACAACGGTGCCGCCAATATCGCGGAGTATTATGTGAATGATACTGGAACCGAGATGGTTTTCATATACAGCTCACGCAGGATAGCATGGAAAAACTCTGAGACGGGCAGCAGTGAAGTGTTGTATTATTACGAAGAGAAAGAGCCCCAGAGTATCGAAAGTTCGTCAGAAGAGCCTGCCGAGCTTTCTCCGGAAGAGGCGTTTTTGGCAGAAATCCAAAAAAAGACACGATGGGATATAAGTAAGTATGACCACAGCTTTTATGTCGAAAGATATCTTCGTGCAAGCGAGGAACAGCGCGAAAAGATAGATGAAATATATAAACCTTATGAGGAGACAAACTATCCGATGAGGGCCATCATGGAGATCATGGGAGAACTCGATGAGGACGCACCTCGCCTGACACTGGAACAGGCGAAAGAGGCTGTTGAGAATATAAAAAAAGACAGCCGTTTTGGCTGGAGTACTATGGCGGAGGCAGAGAAGGAAGCACCTGATTTGTTTTATGAGTATTTATCTGCATATGCTGTCCCTGATAGAATAGAAATATATGCAGACAAAAAAATATCTAGTATGAGCTTTAGCTTGGGCGATATCAAGCCGGGGATGACATATGTGGAAATTGTTATCTCCTGTAACAAAATTAGTTTTGTTTATACGGATTCCAGAGAAGGGTTTAAACAGTATATTCTTCTCGGCAGGGAAGAATCCGTTATTCAGAAATAAAACGCCGACAAAGAGAGATGAAGGTATATTAAGTGAATTGAACAATGCATAGGATGGAGACTGCTGATTCGGGTCATCTGTGGCCCGAGTCAGCAGTTTTTCTGAGTTATTCCCTATGTACAACTTTTATGTACTGAACAAAACGATTGAAGGTTTCGCAGCGCTGTACAACGGGAAAAATTTTTTCCGCCTGTTACCTTTTTTTGTTTTTTGCGGGTATTGAGATGAAAGGCCTTTTACCGATGAAGAAAAGGAGGCAGAAATGAAGGACGAAGAGATCGTTGCGCTCTTTTTTGCGCGGTCGGAAAATGCCCTGCGGGAAGTCCAGGATAAGTATAAAAAATACTGCATGTACATCGCGCGGAACATCCTCCGGAACGAACAGGATGCGGAAGAATGCGTGAGCGATGCCTGGCTTGCGGCCTGGCGAAGCATCCCGCCGCAGAAGCCCGGGAACCTGCAGACGTATCTGGGAAAACTGACCCGCGAAACGGCCATATCGCGCTGGCGGGAGAATCACGCGGCCAAGCGGTTTTCAGATGAATATGCTTTATCACTGGATGAGATCGCAGAAATCGCTACAGATGACGACTTTACGGCCGATGTGGAGAAAAAGCAGGTCTCCGCGGCTGTTTCGGATTTTTTGCGCTCCCTTCCGGAGACGGACAGGAATCTCATGATCCGCAGATACTGGTACGGCGATTCCGTGAAAAGCATTTGCGGGAGGTATGATTTCAGCGAAGGAAAGGTCAAGGTCCGGCTGCAGCGGACCCGGGAAAAACTCAGAAACTATCTGAAGAAAGAGGGGTATATCACATGAAAAGCGGGATGCTCGCGGAAATGATCGGGGATATCGACGATGATCTCGTCGCTGCCGCTGATGTGAAGTGCACGAAAATGAAGAGAAAAACGGTCATAAAATGGATCTCCGGCGCCGCTGCGGCCTGTTTGGTCATTGCCGGAGGGGTGCTGGCCGCTCCCGCCTTAAGGGAACGGGCAGAGACACGGGCCCACGGCGGGGACAGTACGGATTCCGGGGAAATTGTTTGGGAAAAGGAATACAAATATGCCGTCGATGCGGGAGAATTTGCGGCGTATGAAATGGGCCGCGTGATCCCCGCCGAAAAGGTCGGTGAAAAGCTCGCGGATGTGTCCGTCACGGCGGGCTGGGTTCAGTGGGACGTATGGGAAAAGAGTGAGCATGCGCGCGGAGAGATATATGAGATCAAAGGCGTTCCGCGTGGCACGGCAGCCGCGATACGGTTTCTGGATCCGCTGGAGGCGGAGCGGACGGATTGCTGGTATGTGATCATCCATCCGGAAGCCGATCCTGCGCCGGTGCGGGAATATGTCATCGAAGCCTGGCCGGGAACGGACCCGGAAGGAAATCTGCCGGAATAATGAAAAAGCGGAGCAGCCAGCCGACTGCCCCGCAGGGTCTCACTTTCGGGGGTCAGTTGAACTGCCCCCGTTTTTTGTTATTCAAAAGTCCATAACGATGACCCATAATGTGCTCACAATATAGTATCCTCCGATCCTGAGATGATTCCGCTGAGCCGTCTTACATTTCGTAAGGAGATGCTTCAAGCAGGGACATTTTCTCCAATTTGCTCAGATTCTCTTCGGAATCCTCGCCGACGCAGCCGACCAGAAGGTATTTTCGCTGGAAGCGGTCATATACATAATTCGGAAGCAGGTGGAAGCCGCGGATCTTTCCGGTCGAATTGACGTGCGTGCGCGGACCGGTGCAGTAATGCAGATCGCCGCCGATGGTGATATGGTTTTCGTTCTTATAAGTAACAGGAAGATCCTGCGCGATCATTGCCTGCACTTTTCTTTCCAGCTCCGCCGGGTCGATGGCCGGCGGATTTTCCGGAAAGCTGAGGATGAAGCCGTGGTGGACATCGCCGTGGCTGCAGCGGGCCGTATCGGCATCGTCCATGCAGAATTCGCACAGGTCTTCGGCGGAATGCGCCATCAGACGGTAGGGCAGAGACGCCTGGATCTCGCCGATGATGGAATCCGGCTCCGGTCCGAACAGGCCCGGCCGGGTGATGATGATATCTTCCCCGATGCCGATCAGCAGATTGGCGTTGATGGGAAGCATGGGATAAACCAGCTCGAAATGCTCGACGACGACCCGCTTTCCTTTGTTGACAGCGGCCATGATGGCATCTGCCAGCACGGAGAGCTGGGTGAAGCCGGTCTCGAAGCGGATATCCACGTGATAGGTATGCGGGGAGAAGAATCCGAACTCTTCATCGATGGAAAGCAGCGGCAGGGGACGGACATTGACGCCCTCATCGTCGTTCGTGAGTTCCAGACCGGGAAACATGCCTTTGACCAGAGAGCTTTTTCCGCAGCCCGGAGAGCCCATGATCCCGATGAGTCTGTCATCCGGATTCAGGTAGAGCTGGGCGATGCGGGACCCGAGATCAAACATACGTTTCCGCCCGCGGGGGGCGTAATAATGGCTGACGACGTGGTTGGCCTGTAAGGATGCTGGCATTGCTGAACCTCCGCAAAAGAAGTATAATCAGTATAAGACAAAAAGGTTATTTTGAAAAGCCAAACGGAAAAAGCAGTAACAAAAAAAATTGTATTTTGCAGGGGCAAAACTATAATAGTAGTCAGTATATAGTGATTATTACCGGGAGGTTAATCATGACGTCAATTTTAAGAACCGCGGTGGCGGGCACTCTGGAGTCCAGCGATGCCTACGTGACGGTCGAGCCGGCGGAAACGGTGGATATTACCGTGGAATCCGCGGTGTCGGCTCAGTTCGGCCCTGCCATCCGCAAGTCTGTGGAGGAACTGCTGCAGCAGTACGGGATCACCGGCGTAAAGCTGCGGCTGACAGACCGCGGCGCGCTTGATTTTGTGCTGCGTGCCCGCGTGGAAACCGCTCTGAAAAGAGCGACGGAGGTGAAGAAATGAACCGTTCGATGCTCTTTATCCCCGGAAATACCCCGAATCTGCTGATCAACGGAAACTGCCTGGGCGCGGATATGGTCATCTTCGACCTGGAAGACGCCGTTTCCCCCGATGAGAAGGATTCGGCCCGTCTGCTCGTGCGCAATACCATGCGGAATCTGGACTTTACCGGGATCGGCCGGATCGTCCGCATCAATTCGGTAGATACGGATTATTGGAAAAAAGATCTGGACGAGATCATGCCCTGCCGGCCCGATATGATCATGCTCCCCAAGACCGGCACACCGGCGGATGTCCTGACCGCGGATGCCTATATGAGCGAGCTGGAGGATAAGCTGGGTCTGGCAAGGAACACCGTGCGTCTGATGCCCCTGCTGGAGACCGCTCTGGGCGTGGAAAACGCCTTTGTCATCGCCGGCGCCGGTCCCCGTGTGGCCGCGCTGTTTTTGGGCGCGGAGGATCTGACGGCAGACCTTCGCTGCAAGCGCACGAAGGAGGGCCGGGAGATCGAATTTGCCCGTACCCGTCTGGTGTGCGCCGCCCGTGCCGCCGGTGTGGACGTGTATGACACGCCTTTTACCGACGTGAACGACGACGAGGGGATTCGCCGGGACGCCGAGGCCGCGAAGGCGCTGGGCTTTACCGGAAAGGCTTCCATTTCGCCCCGTCATATCGATGCGATCAATGAAGTGTTCAGCCCCAGCCGCAAGGATATCAAATATGCCTATGAGGTCATGGAGGCGATCCGGACCGCGCGGGAACAGGGCCGCGGCGCTATCGCACTGCACGGCAAGATGATCGACGCGCCCATCGTGGCACGCGCGAAGCAGACCATCGCGGCGGCGGAGGCTCTGGGCCTGAGCCGGGAGGAGGAATAAATGGAAACGAAGCTGGTTGACAGTATCCGTGACGTCCTGCTGGAGGCGGGGCTGCGCGACGGAATGACGATTTCCTTCCATCATCATCTCCGGAACGGTGATTATGTACTGAATATGGTATTGGAGGAGGCTGCGGCTTTAGGCGTAAAAGACCTGACGGTGGCGGCAAGCTCCCTGTTCGACATTCATAAACCTCTGATCGACCACATCAAAAACGGTGTGGTGACAGGCATTCAGACCAATTATATGAGCGCCGGCATCGGCCACGAGATCTCCCGCGGCATCCTGGCCAAGCCCGTGGAATTCCGTACGCACGGTACCCGCGCGGCGGATATCTGCTCCGGCAAAACGCCGATCGACATCGCCTTCCTGGGCGCTCCGACGGCGGATCCGATGGGCAACTGCACCGGCAAGACCGGTCCTTCTGCCTGCGGCAGCCTGGGCTATGCGATGCCCGATGCGCGCCACGCGAAGAAGGTCGTGGTCATTACCGATAATCTGGTCCCCTATCCGCTGGAAGATGCTTCCATCGACGAGACCTGCGTGGATTACGTGGTCAAGGTCGATGCCATCGGCAATCCGGCCGGGATCGTATCCGGCACGACGACCATTACCCGCGACCCCGTAGGGCTGGTAATGGCGAATCTTGCAGCCAAGGCCATTGCGGCCTCCGGGCTTCTGAAGGACGGCTTCTCGTTCCAGACCGGCGCGGGCGGCGCAAGCCTTGCCGCGGCGGCTTTCCTGAAGAACCGGATGCTGGCCGAACATATCACCGGCAGCTTCGGCCTGGGCGGCATCACCGGCTACATGGTCGATATGCTCCGGGAGGGCTGCTTCGAAAAGCTGATGGATGTGCAGTGCTTCGATCTGAAGGCGGTGCAGTCCATCCGCGAGGATTCCCGTCATATCGAGATCTCCGCCGACCGCTATGCGAGCGCCGAGGCGAGGAGCAGCGCGGCGAACGCGCTGGATGTGGTGATCCTGGGTGCTACGGAGATCGACACGGATTTCAACGTCAATGTTCACACGGATTCGAAGGGCTTCCTGATGGGCGGCTCCGGCGGTCACAGCGATGTAGCGGCAGGCGCCAAGCTTTCCATGATCATCGCCCCGCTCTTCCGTGCCAGACTTCCCATCGTCTGCGATAAGGTGTCCGCCCTTTCCACGCCCGGCAGGGATATCGATGTGCTGGTGACGCAGGGCGGTATCGCAGTCAACCCCCGCCGCGGCGATCTGGCACTGGCCCTGAAGGATGCCGGCCTGCCCGTAGCGGATATCCATGAGCTCAAGGCCAAGGCGGAAAAGCTGACCGGAAAGCCCGCACCGCTGGTTCACGGCGACCGGGTCGTGGGCCGGATCCTTTACAGGGACGGCGCGGAAAGCGCACCTGTTTACAGTGTAAGAGAGGTGTAAGATGATTCGAGAGATTAACGCGGCACAGCTGACGGAAGTCGTCAAAAAGCTGTGCATCCAGGCAAATTGCTTCCTGCCCGGCGATGTCAAGCGGGCATTGGCAAAGGCGCAGGCGGAAGAGACCTTCCCCGTAGCGAAGGATATTCTGGACAGGATCACCGAAAATTACAAGATCGCGGCGGACAGCGCGGCGCCCATCTGCCAGGATACGGGCATGGCCTGTGTCTTCCTGGAGATCGGCCAGGACGTGCATATCGTCGGAGATCTGGAGGATGCCGTCAATGAGGGCGTCCGCCAGGGCTACACGGAGGGCTATCTGCGCAAGTCCGTGGTGCGAGATCCGCTGGACCGTGTCAATACCGGCGACAATACCCCTGCCATGATCTACTATGATATGATCCCCGGCGACCGTATCGTCGTGACCGTGGCCCCCAAGGGCTTCGGCAGCGAGAACATGAGCCAGACCAAAATGCTGAAGCCGTCCGACGGCCTGGCAGGTGTGAAAAAATTCGTTCTGCAGGCGGTCGAGGACGCCGGCCCCAATCCGTGCCCGCCCATCGTTGTCGGCGTCGGCATCGGCGGGACCTTCGACAAAGCAGCCCTGCTGGCCAAGAAGGCACTGCTGCGTCCTTTGGACAAACGCAGCGGCAAGCCCTTCTACGCGGCACTGGAACAGGAACTGCTGAACAAGATCAACAGCCTGGGGATCGGTCCGCAGGGCTTCGGCGGCAGGACGACGGCCCTGGCAGTCAATATCGAGACCCTGCCTACGCATATCGCGGGTCTGCCGGTGGCAGTCAATATCAACTGCCACGTGACCAGACATAAAACGGAGGTGCTGTAATGGTGAAGGAACTGACTGCGCCCCTTACGCAGGAGGCGCTGAGAACTCTGAAGGCGGGCGACAGCTGCCTGATCAGCGGCATCATTTACACGGCCCGTGACGCGGCTCACAAGAGACTGTGCGACCTGGTGAAGGAAGGCAGGCCTCTGCCCATCGACCCGAAGGATGCGGTCATCTACTACGTCGGCCCTACGCCTGCGAAGCCCGGGCAGGCTATCGGCTCCGCCGGTCCTACCACTTCCTACCGCATGGACGCTTACAGCCCGACCCTGATCTCGCTTGGCCAGACCGGGATGATCGGCAAAGGCAAGCGCAGTCCCGAGGTCGTTGAGGCCATGAAGAAATACGGCGCGGTCTATTTCGGGGCCATCGGCGGATGCGGTGCGCTGCTTTCCAGCTGCATCAAGGAAGCCGAGATCGTAGCTTATGAGGATCTGGGGGCGGAAGCCATCCGCCGTCTGCGGGTGGAAAAGCTGCCCGTGGTAGTGATTATCGATGCGGAGGGCAATAACCTGTATGAACAGGGCCGCCGCGAGTATCTGCAGAGCATCGCGGAGTAAGGCCGCGTTCTCGTACGATAGAATGATTGCGGGAAAGCCGTAAAGAAAGAGGCGAACTATGAAAGAACATCATGATAAGAAGGTACTGGTCATCGGTGTGATCGGTGCCGATGTCCACGCAGTTGGCAACAAGATCCTGTATCATGCCTTCACGGATGCCGGGTTTGAGGTGATCAATCTCGGCGTGATGGTCAGCCAGGAGGAATATATCTCCGCTGCCATCGAATCCGATGCGGACGCGATCGTGGTATCTTCCCTGTACGGACAGGGCGAGCTGGACTGCCGCGGTCTGCGTGAGAAGTGCGACGAAGCCGGCCTGAAGGGGATCGCTCTGGTCGTGGGCGGCAATATCGTCATCGGCAAGCAGAATTTTGCCGAGGTCGAGGAACGCTTCAAGGCCATGGGCTTTGATCGCGCCTTCCCGCCCGGAACCACGCCCGAAACGACTATCCAGGCTCTGCACGAACTGCTGGATGACAAATAAAAGGCAAAAGCTATGAAACCTGTTTTACTGGTGGATTTCGGCAGTACCTATACCAAGGTGACTGCCGCAGACGTGGAGGGAGAGACCCTTCTGGGTACCGCTCAGTCCTATACCACCGTGGAAAGCGATGTCGGGAACGGACTGGCAAATGCCCTGGCGCTTCTGGAAAAGAAGACCGGGCATCTGGATTACGCCGAGACCTACGCCTGCTCCTCCGCCGCCGGCGGCCTCCGCATGGTGACCAGCGGTCTGGTACCGGAGCTGACGACCGAGGCGGCCCGGATGGCTTCCCTGGGGGCCGGGGCCAAGCTGGTCGGGGTCTATTCCTACGAACTGATCGAGGACGACCTGGAGGAGATCGAGGCCCTGAAGCCGGATATTTTCCTGCTGGTCGGCGGCACGGACGGCGGCAACCGGGAGAATATCATCCATAATGCCGGGATCCTCGCGGGCCTTTCCAGAGAGATTCCCATCATTCTGGCGGGCAACCGCGCTGCCGCGAAGGAATGTCTGAAGCTGCTGGAAGGCCATACCGTGTACCGCTGCGACAACGTGATGCCCAAGTTCGGCACGCTGCAGATCGAGGGGGTACAGGCCAAGATCCGGGAGATCTTCCTGGGCCGCATCGTAGAGGCCAAGGGACTGACGAAAGCCACGTCTTTGATGAACGATATCTGCATGCCCACCCCTGCGGCCGTGCTGCAGGCCATGACGGTCCTATCCAAAGGGGCCGGCC
This sequence comes from Lachnospiraceae bacterium, assembly GCA_045616945.1. Taxonomy (GTDB): domain Bacteria; phylum Bacillota; class Clostridia; order Lachnospirales; family Lachnospiraceae; genus UBA6987. The sequence continues at coordinate 14,093 of JAZLHR010000077.1, forward strand.
GGGAACCGGGCATCGGCGATCTGGTCGGGGTGGATGTCGGCGGCGCCACCACGGATGTCTATTCCATGGCGGACGGGATGCCCAGACACGCTTCGACCGTGTATAAGGGACTTCCCGAACCGTTTGCCAAACGGACGGTGGAGGGCGATATCGGGATGCGCTACAGCATCCACGGGATCGCAGATGCGGCCGGCATCGGAAAGATCGCCGGGCTCTCCGGACTCAGTGAGGACCGTGTGAAGGAATTGGTGGATTACCTGGGGACGCATACGGACGAACTGCCGGACCGCAGCCCCGAAAAAACGGCTTTGGACAAAGCGCTGGCTTCCTGCGCGGTCCGGACCGCCGTGGCGCGCCACGCGGGCACCGTCGAGGAAAGCTATACGATGATGGGCCAGGTCTGGGTCCAGACCGGCAAGGATCTCCGGGATGTGCGGCAGCTGGTGGTGACCGGCGGCAGCCTCATCCATACGGAGGAAACGGCGGATATCGCCGCATTTGCCCTCGCTTCGCAGGAGGATCCCGAATCGCTGCGTCCGACCGAGGCAAATATTCTGGTAGACAGAAAGTACATATTGGCGGCAATGGGACTGCTGAGTCTGCATTACCCGGAGACCGCCCTGCGCATTATGAAAAAGGAGCTGGAACACAATGGATATTCAAAATAAGCGGATCCCCGACGAAGAATTCCAAAAGCTGCGGACAGAAGTCCTGTCTCAGTGGCCTACCGGCAAGGATGTGGACCTGGATGAGGCGGTTGCCTATCACAAGGCCATGCCTGCCAGCCGTGATTTTTCTGCCAAGCTGAACAAGGCCAAGGCCGAAGGCCGCACCCTGACGCAGCCCCGTGCAGGCGTGCCTGTCCTCAGCGAGCATATCAAGCTGATGCAGTATCTGGAGAAAGAAGGCGAGGCAGATCTGCTGCCTACTACCATTGACAGCTATACCCGCCAGAACCGCTACAACGAAGCGGAGAACGGACTGAAGGAATCCATGCGTCTGGGCCGCGCTTTGATGAACGGCTTCCCTGCCGTGAATCACGGTGTTGCCGGCTGCCGTCAGATCATTGAGTGCGTCAATACCCCTCTGCAGGTCCGTCACGGTACGCCCGATGCCCGTCTGCTGGCCGAGATTACGTTGGCCGGCGGTTTTACCAGCTACGAGGGCGGCGGCATTTCCTATAACCTGCCTTATTGCAAGAACGTTCCCATGGAGCGCACCATCCTTGACTGGCAGTATGTGGACCGTCTGGCCGGTCTGTACGAGGAGAGAGGCGTGGCCATCAACCGCGAGCCGTTCGGACCGCTGACCGGTACGCTGGTCCCTCCCTGCATTTCCCATGCGGCGGCAGTCATTGAAGCGCTGCTGGCTGCCGAGCAGGGCGTTAAGAACCTGACTGTCGGCTATGGCCAGTGCGGCAACCTGGTACAGGATATCGCGGCCATTCAGACACTGCTGGAACTGACCGAGGAATATCTGCATAAGTTCGGCTATCATGACGTCAATGTGACCACCGTTCTGCATGAATGGATGGGCGGTTTCCCGGCAGACGAAGCCAAGGCCTTCGGCATCATCAGCTACGGCGGCGTTACCGCGGCTCTGTCCAAGGCGACCAAGGTCATCGTCAAGAGCCCGCACGAGGCGGTCGGCATCCCTACCATGGAAGCCAACGCTGAGGGACTTCGTACTACCAAGCAGGCCGTCAATATGCTGCGGGATCAGACATTTGCTTCCGCGGAACTGGAAACCGAAAAAGAGATCATCCGCAAGGAGACCAGACTGATCATCGACAAGTGCTTTGAACTGGGTGACGGCGATATCGCTCTCGGTGTATGCCGCGGCGTGGAAGCCGGTGTGCTGGATGTTCCTTTCGCCCCCTGCCGTGCCAATGCCGGCCTGATGCTGCCCTGCCGTGACAACAACGGCGCCGTCCGCATCATGAAGATGGGCAATATTCCTTTCGATGCCGAACTGAAGGACTTCCACAGGGAGAAGGTCGAGGCGCGTGCCAAGGCAGAAGGCCGTGAGGTCAGCTTCCAGATGGTCATCGACGATGTATATGCGATCGGCAAGGGTTACCTGGTCGGCCGTCCCAGATATTAATCCACAGGATACAAGGAGAAAAAACCATGAAGATCAAGAAAATCGTTTGCTCCGCAGGCCGTACCGGCTTTTACTTTGACGATCAGCGCGCCATCAAGAAGGGTGCGGGTCATGACGGTGTGTTCTACACCGGCACGCCTGTGACCGAAGGCTTCCGCAGCGTGCGTCAGGCCGGTGAATCCATCAGCGTGATGATCGTCCTGGAAGACGGTCAGGTCGCCTGGGGCGACTGCGCAGCCGTGCAGTATTCCGGTGCCGGCGGACGTGACCCGCTGTTTCTGGCCGAGGACTTCATCCCCGTCATCGAGAAGGAAATCGCCCCGGTGCTGGTAGGCCGTGAGGCAGATAATTTCCGTCAGCTCGCTGCCGATATGGAGGCGATCCAGGTAAACGGCAAACGTCTGCATACCGCGATCCGCTACGGTCTGTCTCAGGCTCTGCTGGATGCCGTTGCCAAGGCTACCGGCCGTATGATGTGCGAAGTCGTGGCCGATGAATACGGCTGCACCGTTTCCGAAAAGCCTATCCCGATCTTCACCCAGTCCGGCGATGACCGCTACGACAATGCCGATAAGATGATCATCAAGGGCGCACAGGTCCTGCCGCACGCTCTGATCAACAACGTGAAGGAAAAGCTCGGTGAAAAGGGCGAAAAGCTGGCTGATTACGTGGCATGGCTCCGCGACCGTATCCTGACCAAGGGTACTGAAGGCTATAAGCCCGTGCTGCATATCGACGTATACGGTACCATCGGTGCCGCTTTCGGCAGCAACAACTATGCCGCCATGGCCGACTATATCCAGTCTCTGGAAGAGATCGCGAAGCCCTTCACCCTTCGTATCGAGGGCCCGATGGACTGCGATACCGACCGCGAGACCCAGATGATCGCGCTGGCCGGCCTGACCGCCGAGCTGGATAAGCGCGGCAGCAAGGTCGAGCTGGTTGCCGATGAATGGTGCAATACGCTGGAGGATATCAAGCTGTTTGCCGACCATAAGGCCGGTCACATGGTACAGATCAAGACCCCTGACCTGGGCGGCATCAACAATACCATCGAAGCCGTTCTGTACTGCAAGGAAAAGGGCATCGGCGCTTATCAGGGCGGTACCTGCAATGAGACCGACCGCAGCGCTCAGGTCTGCGTCCACTGCGCGATGGCTGCTCAGCCTGTACAGATCCTGGCCAAGCCCGGCATGGGCGTAGATGAAGGCTTCATGATCGTTTACAACGAAATGAACCGGATCCTGGCCCTGAGAGAGGCAAAGAAGAACTGAGGGCTGCTGCCTCCGTTCCCGCGCCGCGGCGCTTTTTGAGGCTTCGGCGCGGCTGCCGCTTCGGCTGAGCGAGATTTTCTTTTAAAAATCATATTGATCGGAAGGCCGGGGGCTGCTGCCCGCGGCCTTTTGATTTTTTCCCGCCAGGGGGCAGGATATGCGGCAGAAGCGGGAACAAGGGGCTCCATTGTCTTTTGAAGATCCGGGCTGAAAACGGATCCGATTCCGCCTTTTGCGGTCCTTGTCCGGAATCCAATTTTGCCGCCGCCTATTACCTCGATCCGCTCCTGGCCCTTGGCTTTTACCGAGCTATACGGCACCCCGATTTTGTCCGGGATACCGCAGATCCGCTCCCATGCAGCGTGCTCTGTGCTCGTTCTGTGCGCCGTGTGCAATCCTCTTTGTCCCGCCGCCGGTCCGTACAGTTCCCGGATGATAAGCACCTCACCCTTGCCGTTCTGGCGCGGCACCGAATAGCCGAATTTTGTATGGACCCATTTGCCTTCATCGCTGACCGCCGGAATGTCATACACAAGCGCCTGCTGCCACTCCTGCGCCCTCCTGCCGGAAAGCTCGCAGATCTCCACGGCGTCAGCGCCGTGCGTCTTCTGATACGGCAGCGTGAAGCCCGTCGTCGGCGTCTGCCGTCCTATGCGCTTCTCTGTCATTTTTCTTTTCTCGATTATTGACATTCCTTTGTCTTTATGGTACTATCCCCTCAAGAGAGCAAGCCTCCGCTTCTTATTTGTTTTTCGGTGGGGGGGGTGCTCTTTTATCTGTATCTCACGATCTTTACAACCCTTGAATTTGAAATAATAACGAGTAAGTATAGTAAAATCCACGACTGCTCGAGTGAGGTGTGTGACGATCTCGGAGAAGGGATATTTCCCTGCGCCGTACTTTGAAGCAATGGGAAGCGAATAGTCGCACTGAATGCGAATCTGCCAAGCCGGGTGCTTTTACGGTGAACCTGTGCTTGAGAAAGGACCGGGACACTATGAATAAAGTTTTTGGAAGGTTTTTCACATTTCTGATGGTGTTATTCTTACTCTTTAGCATACTCACCTCGGCTTTTGCAGCAGGCTCTTCTGCGGATGACAGAACCACTGATTTGTCCGAAGGGATGAAGAAGGAGTATCCCGCCGTCAGTTTTTCAATGCTTTCATCCAATAATATTCGGGTGAAAGTATCGGCGCCCGAAGGAGCATTCCCCGAAGGGACAGCGATGAGCGTGACTGCTGTAGGCCGCGAGGAGGTAATGGAGATCCTCGAAGGGGCCGCGGATACCGTGCACGATGTCGTAGCGGACGCCGCGGGCGTTGACATCATATTTATCTATGAGGGTGAGGAAATAGAGCCTCTTAAAGAGATCTCGGTTTCTCTTTCCCATGAGGAACTTAAGGGAGAAGAGTTTGCCGTTTACCATGTCGGCGATCTGGGTGAGGTCGAGGAGGTAGCGGCTGAGACCGATGCGGTCGAGGCTGTCTTTGAATCCGGTGCTTTTTCAATATATATCGTAGCGAGGACCGTTTCGCCTGAAGAAGAAACGGCAGTTTCCGTAACTTATAATTTTTACAACAGAAAAGGCATACGGCTCTTTGAAACAGAAACCTATGAAAATCTAATCAAAAAAGGTGAAACATGGGATATCGCTTATGATATCCCCGAAATAACAGGTAAAAATGCTTCCATCCGCAGTGATTCCGATGAAGGCTTTACTCTTACGGACGGAAAGCTCAGCGCGTCTCTGGACGGAAGCAGCGATGAATATGTCATCAATCTGGAATACTCTGCAGCTCCGGCGGATTATACAGTCAAATATCTGTTCCAGAACGCAGAAAGAACCGGATATGAAGAAGACAGCAGCTCCCCGGCGATCACTGTCAGCAGCGAAGTAAACGAAATAACGGATGTCCGGGCGCCTTCAGTGAAAGGCTTTATTCCTCTTCCGGTCGAGCAGCAGATCGTGCGCGAAGACAGCAGCACAGTGGTTACGGTGTATTTTGACCGTGCGGAGGTCGCTTTATACTATGATACCGATAACGGTACACATGTTGATACGAAGTACGGGTTTAACGGGTCGGAGTTTACTGTATATGCAGGCCCGCTTTGCGGCAAGGAGGAGCATAAGCACGACGGTTCGTCCGCGGGAACTCCGTCCAATTCGCAGTGTAGCAATGGAACGGTGATAGGATGTTACAAAGCTGCAGGAACCAAATACGGATCGTATTGGTACCAAAAGCACTGGGAGCTTGTATGCGGCAAAGATGAGCATACGCATACTGACGACTGCTATGAACCGACCTCGTCAAAGGTCGGATATACCTTTGACGGCTGGTATCTGGACAAAGATATGACAAGACCGGCGCCGGAAAAAATGACGCTTTCGGAGAATACCACGGTCTACGCGAAGTGGACTCCTGTTAACGTGAACTATTCGATTGTCGTCCAGAAGGAAAACCTTGACGGAACCTACAGTTATGTAGGTCATATGTCCAAGGAAGCCCCGGTCGGGTCTACCGTAAGCGTGACAACCGATCCCCGCTTTGCATTTACCGATTCGGCATATTATCATTTTGCCGGCGGTACCAGCGCAACAGTCAAAGCAGACGGTACGACTGTTGTCTATTTGAATTACGCACTGAGTGAATACACGTTCGAATTCGACCTCAGAGAGCTAGGGGAAAATGCGACGATGACGATGGGCGGAACCGTTTATTACAAGGACGGCCCTCGTTACCAGTATAAAGCGAAATTAGGACAGGACATCAGTACCATGTGGCCTACCGCAGGCGACTTTACCAATGCTTCCTTCTATAGTTGGGATTCTCACTTGACGAAACGAATTGTGCTCGCGAAGGATTTGATATATAACTCTAAAAACGGCTCCACAACTACTTATAAAGCGGTCCTGAAAGAAGGAACAAATTTGATTGAAGCGCACTACTGGCTTGAGAATGCCGATGATAATAACTACACGGATTCGCCTGTTTACAGGCAGAATCTATGGGTAGTAGACGGCTTGAACCCGAAGGAAATCGAGGGCTTTTCTAGCTCAAAGGTCGTTAGGGAGAACGGACGATATGATTTCTACTACGACAGGCTGACCTTTGATATAGCATATATGAGCGGCGGTGACGTATGGAAGGAAATATCTTCGATAAAGTTCGATAAGGATATCTCTTCCTTCGAATATCAGCCGACACCGGCGGGCCCGCCGAACGGAATGGAAGGGTATTCCTTTGGCGGCTGGTATGAGAGCCCGAATTGCGAAGGCAATCCTTATATTTTTTCCACGATGCCCGCTTCTAATCTGATCCTTTACGCAAAGTGGCTCCCTCCGCTCTGCAATCTGTACGTTGATCTGAATTACGACGACATAAGTGAGCATTATGAAGTTCCTAGGGGATCGTTCCCGCAGGAATATATCGAAACGCCAAGCCGCGAGGGCTATGACTTTCTGGGATGGTATACCTCGGCAGAGGGCGGCTTCGTGTATGATATCACGCAGCCGATCGATTCCGATGTTACGATATACGCTCATTACAAAAAGATCGAACGGACAAGATATACTGTCTATTATGAGGACAGGGCGGGACTTCCTGTAGCGGCGCCTGTTACTTATGATTCTATCGTCGGAGATACCGTACGGGAGGAAGCTGTCATCCCCGCAGAAGCATACAGCGATTATGTAGTCGATGAAGATGTTAAGTTCAGGAAAATGAGCTTTAACGAGGCGGATAATGCCATTACCTTTGTCTATACGGATCTGGCGGATATTCAATACGGTGTCAAATACATTCTCGAAGACGGCTCCATAGCAGCCGGCGGGGAAGAGAAATGGCAGTCGGCAGGGGCCAAACAGAAGGTCGTCAAGGCTGATCCGGATATTCTTAATAAAAACCCGGGCTATTCGTTTGAGGCTTCTGAGAAATGGCTGGATATCTCATCCGATGAATCAAAGAATCTTGTGATCTTTACACTTGTTCCGGCAGAATATTTGATCACATATAAAAACGTAGACGATGACTGGGCCTCTGCGCAGGTCGGTTCTTATAATACGAAAGATACGATCGCGCTGAACCGGCCTGCCCCTGAAAACGGATACTCTTTCATCGGCTGGAACTTTACCTCCGAAAACGGCGTTGTGCAGACGGCGGATCATTCTCGTTACAATACGGTCATCAGCCCCGGCTCATACGGGGACCTCGAATTTACTGCACAGTGGGCAAAACTTGCAGGGAATGATCTTGTCTGCTGTTATGACGGAAATCCCCATTCGATCGATGCGGCGGAGCTGATCCCCGGATCGGGTAAGACTCTTCCTTCCGGCTATGAGATCACGTATTCTTTCGAAGAGGACGGAACCTATACGACGGCGATTCCGACAAAGACAGATGTGGGCGAATATAAGGTATATATAAAGGCGGAAAAAGAAGATTACGGAACGCTTACCACGACAGCTATCCTGAAAATCGAAAAAGTCGGTCTCGCTGTACGTAAGGTCAGTGATGTGGGTCTCGGAGGAACCGGCACCACGACGGCAAATCTGGGTCAGACGATCACCTATACGGTCACCGTGGAAAATACCGGAAACGTGACGATCAAAGACATCATCGTTAAAGACGAACTTCCCGGCGCGGTCCTGGCAGCAGGCGAGAGCGATACGATCGCGAGCCTGGAACCCGGCATGAGTAAGGATGTACACTTCACCTACGTCGTAACCGAGGCTGACCTCCTTGCGGGCAGGATCAAAAACGTTGCCTCCGCAAGCGGAATCGATCCGTTCGGCAAAACGACGGAAGGCAAAGCTGAGTGGATCGATTATACCGATGATCCGACCGGAGATCTGACCGTCAGCAAGACCATTTCCGGTAATGCCGCGGAAAGCGGCAGGATGTTCAGCTTCACTGTTACGCTCAGTGATACGGCCGTCAACGGTTCATACGGCGATATGAGCTTCACAAACGGTGTTGCCGTCTTCTCCCTGAAGGGCGGAGAAAGCAAGACTGCGAAGGGCCTGCCTGCTGCAGCGGGCTACACCGTAGTCGAAGCGGATTATTCCGCAGACGGATACGAAACCGCGAAGAGCGGCGACACCGGAACGATTGCGGCCTTCAAGACGGTAACGGCAGCCTTTACGAACACTAAGAATGTTGAATATGTCCCGACGTATGGCAATCTGACGATCAGTAAGAATGTGACCGGAGATGGCGGTGACGCGACAAAGAGTTTCACTTTTACAGTGCAATTCAATGTGGATGGAACATTCAATTACACAGGAAGCAAGACCGGAACAATTTCAAGCGGCGGAAGCGTTCTGCTTAAACACGGTGAAACCATTACGATCGTTGATATTCCCTCGGGGACACTCTACAGTGTGACCGAGAGCGATAACAGCGGGTATGAAGTGTATGCCAGCGGAGATACCGGTATTATTTCTGATGGAGAGACATCCATTGCAGCATTCATCAATTCAAGAGGCAGTCTTCCTGAAACAGGAGAGAACAGCAACCTGGCGTTGTGGCTCAGCCTGATGGGATTGTCTGTTCTCGGTTTGGCCGGAATATTGTTCGGCAGCAATAAGAAGCATAAAAGGGTTCTTTCCTGAGAGACAAGGAAAGCAGAAAGGATGAGCCGGGCTGCCCCGGCTCATTCAGACCGTCGGCAAAAACACAGGATCATCAAAGGAACGCAGGAAGGGGCCGCGGCCCCTTCCTGCGTTCAAAATGGATAAACGGCATAACGGTACAAATTTTTATCCTGCACGGGGAAAGTAAGGGATTATGCAACAATCCGGCCGTTTTTTTTGTATTATGGGCAGAGGAACACCTCGTGAAGGAGACAGATATGAAACGATTTGCGAAGAAGAATATGCGCTGCGTAACGGCGATCCTGCTGGTTCTGGTGCTTCTGACAGGCTGTCAGGCCGGTCCGGGTACGGAGACGAATGAAAGTGAAACAGAGACCGAGGCCGGGTACCGGGACGGGATCATCGGAGAGCGGAAAAACAGCACGGGGATGAAGAAATTCCTGGGAGATATCGGGGTCAGCGCAGAAGGGATCTTCAGCGGCAGGAAATCATCAAAATCGGAGGCAGAGGATTATGTCGCTGAGGCGGCCCCGGCGCCTGCGGAGTATTACGGAGAAGGTGATTGGCAGCCCCGGGCCGGTCTTCTGACCGGAGCGGAGTGGAAGGACCTGAAGCATTTGCAGGAATGGAGGGCGAAGCTGCAGGAGGATGCCTGGAAGGCTGCCGCGGAGGGACGCCGGATCTATGCGGATGACTGCCTGCAGGTAACGGTATTTGACGGCAGCGCGGAGGGAAAAGTGCCCGTTTTCGGCGCGGCGGTCTCGGTGCTGGCGGAAGACGGCACGGAGCTTGCGGCAGGCCGGACGGATATCTCCGGCGAGGTATATCTGTTTTACGATACGGAACAGAAAGGTGCCCGGCCGGCAGAAGTGAAGCTGGGGGAGACAAAATACCCCGTGCAGGGCGAGACCATGGAGCTTTATGCGGACGGTCAGACGGAGGTCCGGCAGCTGGACCTGATGCTTATGATCGACACCACCGGCAGCATGGGGGATGAATTGGAGTTCCTGAAGGCTGAGCTGAAGGATATGGTGGGCCGCATTGCCGCGCAGGGTGAGGCGCTTTCCATCCGCGTCAGCGTGAATTTCTACCGTGACGAGGGCGACGATTATGTGGTGAAATATTACGATTTCCGCGAGGATATCGAGCAGTGTCTGGCACAGATGGGCAGCGAGTATGCCGAGGGCGGCGGAGACTACCCCGAGGCCGTGCATACCGCGCTGGAAAATGCCGTGACCGGGCACGATTGGCGCAGCGATGCCGTGAAGCTCTGCTTCATGGTCCTGGATGCGCCGCCTCACAGCGAATCCGAACTGCAGGGCGTGAACGCGAGCCTGCGGAAATCCCTGAAGGCGGCAGCGGCGGAGGGCATCCGCATCATTCCCGTGGCATCCTCCGGCGTGGATACCGAAACGGAATATCTGCTGCGCAGCTTCGCGGTACTGACGGGCGGGACTTATGTGTTCCTGACCAATGATTCCGGCATCGGCGGCAGCCATAAGGAAGCCGAGGTCGGCGAGCATGATGTGGAGGCGCTGAACGAATGCATGATCCGCATCGCCTGCGAATATTGCGGCCTGGAATATGTGAAGGAATATGAGCCGAATATCCGGCCGACCGAGGACCCCGGGATCCCCGTGGATCCGCAGCCGGGAGAGACATATCCGGTCAAGGAAGAAGTCAAATAATGACGGAAGTGACAGCCCCGCGCCCCGTGCGCGGGGCCTTTTTCATCGGGGCAGGCGGTTTGCGCTTGAAAGAAGCGGAAAAACAGCGTATAAAGGCGGTAAAAGGTGTGAGACCGCCCCGTTGCGGGGCCCGGAAAGGAGCTTATGATGGAAAGAGTATGTCAGTTTTTGAAGGATGCGGGCGTTTACTATCTGGCTACGGCGGAGGGCAGTCAGCCGCGTGTGAGACCCTTCGGCACGGCGCATATCTTTGAAGGGAAGCTGTATATCCAGACCGGCCGGAAAAAGCCCGTGGCGCAGCAGATCGCGGCAAATCCGCGGGTGGAGATCTGCGCTTTCCGGAACGGGGAATGGCTGCGTGTCGCGGCCGAGCTGGTCGAGGATGACCGCTTTGAGGCGAGAAAGTCCATGCTCGATGCTTATCCGGAGCTGCGGCGGATGTATGATGAAAACGACGGCAATACCCAGGTCCTGTATCTGAAAAATGCGGTGGCGACCTTCAGTTCCTTCACGAAGGCCCCGGAAGTGGTGGAATTCTGACCGATTTCCCGTGTAAATGCGGCGCGGTGAGGGTGATCGGCTTCGATCTGTTTTTTCGGACAATCCCTGCTCAGCAGGAAGTCATAGGTGGTTATTGTGAGCACTAGGGCAAAAGTCTGCACATTTGGCAGGCAATGCCTTCGTGTATATACGCAAAAAACAGGAGCTTTTCCGCTGCCAGGAAAGCTCCTGTTCTGCTTGTTGAGACAATGCCTCAGCCCATATTGATCGCAGGATTTTTCTGCGGCTGCGCACCGCGCCGAGGCTTATGCTTTGAGCCAAATTCGGCGGAATGATTATTCAAAAACAGAAATCTCAAATCTGATGCTATCATAAAAGTAGACACGGAGGGCAGTAAAAATGATGGACTGAGATAGTGTCCCGACCACTATCAGCCATAAATCCTCTTGGCTGAGGATGTAGCTGGAGGGCGGGATGTTGTCAAGGCCCGAAGGCCGAAGG
>JAZLHR010000078.1:0-4431 GCA_045616945.1 Lachnospiraceae bacterium
CCCTTCGGCCTTCGGGCCTTGACAACATCCCGCCCTCCAGCTACATCCTCAGCCAAGAGGATTTATGGCTGATAGTGGTCGGGACACTATCTCAGTCCATCATTTTTACTGCCCTCCGTGTCTACTTTTATGATAGCATCACGTATTCCATTCCGAGATCAGCTGCAGTTGCTCCACCTTCTTCAAGACTGTCGATTTTACCCTTAAGAACACCCATGTCGATATCGGGAGTAAGTGAGGTCATTTCGAAAATCTCTTCATTTGCGAAAGAAAAAGCAGTGGCTGCTATCCTGTGTTCTACCTCATTTGCACATGCGTCGGCATATACGGATTCCATAAAAGAGTTTACGGCTTCCTTGAGTAATGTGATCCTTTTCTTTCCTTCGTAACTGTAAAAGAAGTTATCATCTGTGGGAAGACCTGCATCCCGGGGATGAATTATAGCATCCGAATCACCATCGTCTGTCCATGTGCAGCCGTCACCGTCAGTGTCCCACATTACTGTACCTTCATTGTCGAGAACGCTGTATGCATTCCTGCCAAGCGGCTGATCTTCGGAACTGCTTATTTCGACAGTAAGATATTCTCCGTTGTACAGTACATGAGGCTGAACAATGGATTTGAACTCGGAAAAGCTTTCATACGAATGAGGGATGTAATACTTTTCTGTTGATACTTCCGCCATAGATCCGGAAGTATCAAGTACAAGAACGATATCCAGAGGCGTCCTCCTGGTACTGATGACATACATGGTTTTACCGGTAGCATAGGTCTCAAGGTTAAGCCAGATAATCCCTTCTTCGTCGGGTTCAGATGCATATTTAATTAGTTCCAGAGGTGTTTCTTCAGGAGCCGTTTCTTCAGCAAAAACAGCAGAAGGGAGCATCGCAAGAAGCATCGATACGGTGAGTATAAGAACGAGAAGTTTTTTGTTCATAAATAATTGAATTTTCCTTGATAATAATACACGCGAATTGTTTAGCGACGCCGGCAGCGATGCCGAATTCACGAAATCATCCGAATATTCGATAAAAACAAAATCGTGATTCCGATTTCAGACGAACACGGAACTCACTGCCAACCGGTAAGAGCCCTCTGAACAGCAAGACAGTATTCGCAGGATCATTCGCCCGCAAGCTCGTGCAGATAGCGGCAGCAGTCCGTCCAAACCTGACGGCGCACATCCGCCGCTGGGTTCTTGCTTTCCACGGTAACACCGCCCGTATAACCCAACTTTTTCAGAGACCCGAAATAGGCGCTGTAATCATGTCCGTCGCCGGGCAGGGGAGCCAGACGTCCGACAGGATTGGCAATATGCATCCAGAACAGGTCATCGCCTGCAAGCGTGATATTTTCATACGCATCACCGTTGTTATACATATGGAAATTATCAGCCAGGCAGCAGAAATGCGGCAGATCCAGCTTGCGTTTGAACAAAGCCCCCTCTTCTACCGTATTGATCAGATCCGTATCCTCACGGCTGAGCGGCTCAACGGCAAAAAGCATGTCGAAACGCTCGCCGAACGGCTCCAGCACATCTCGGCAGACCTTCGCCAATTCATCCTCTGCCATGGCATACGTCTCGCCTTCGGGGATCTTGCGGCTCTTGCCGGAACCGAGTACGGAAAGACGGACACCCAGACGGGCCGCGCGGGACAGTGTCTTTTCCAGGTACGCCCGGAGCGCTTCCGGATTCACTTCCGGTCCGGTCAGCTGCAGATTGGCAGTAAACAGGCAGTTCGCACTGATGCAGGGAAGTCCGGAAGCCTTCAGCGTCTCCGCAAAAGCTTCAAACGCATCGTCGTCAAGCGCATACAGGTTCTTCAGGCTGATTTCAACATAGTCGAATCCGGCGGCTTTGATATCCGCCAGGCAGGCTGCATCCGGCAGCTTATGAGAAACACCGAATAACATATCGATCTCCTTATTTCGAGGTTCCGCCGTAGCTGGAAGAGGTATCGGCAACAATATTATTAACGTTGGTCTTTCTGCGGGAAACGGCAACGCGCTTCATGAGCTCGCTGTAGTACAGGTCTTCATCAAAAGGAAGCTCGATCATCTTGCCGGTGAAGGAAGAAAGATGCATCGCGTTCGAGATCGTAAGACCGCGAATACCTTCAAAGCCGGAAGCGATCAGCTTGCCGCCGTGCAGGATCGCGTCGGCCCAGGCATTCACAACGGCTGCATGACCGATGATCTCGTTTTCTTTTTTCAGATCTTCCTGCTTGTAGACCGTATTGACAGTCTTCACATGTGCGAAAGGAAGCTTATTGATCTTCGTAAATTCCGGTTCGCTGACATCAAATTCGAATACGGTAAGTTCCTTTGCGGAAGCAACCAGCTTCGCACCGTCCAGCTGGATCTCGAAACGGTTGGTGCCGCAGCCATCGCCGGTCGTCGTAATAAATACACCGGTTGCGCCGTTTTCATACTCTACATAAGCGCTGACATCGTCTTCGACTTCGATATCGTGCCACTTGCCGTACTGCAGATGTGCCTCGATCTTCGTGGGCATGCCGCAGATCCACTGCCACAGGTCAAGCTGGTGAGGGCACTGATTCAGCAATACACCGCCGCCTTCGCCGGACCAGGTCGCACGCCAGTCACCGGAATCGTAATAGCACTGAGAACGGTACCAGTCCGTGATGATCCAGTTGGTGCGGCGGATCTGACCGTATTTCCCGGAAGTGACGATCTCACGCATTTTTCTGTAAATGGGGTTCGTACGCTGATTGAACATCATTCCGTAAACGACCTCGGGGTGAGCAGCCGCCACCTCATTCATCTCGCGAACCTGCTTCGTATAAACGCCGGCAGGCTTTTCCACCATTACATGGATGCCGCGCTCGATGCAGGCGATCGCAAAACGGGGATGATCATAATGGGGAACGCAGATCTGGCAGGCATTGATGAGCCCGCTGTCGAGCATTTCCATCGCATCTTCAAAATACGTAATCCCGGCGGGATAATTTTCCTTCGCCCAGGCAATTCTTGCCGGATTGTGATCCGCCAATGCAATGACTTCTACCTCAGGGCACTTTCCGGCCAGATAATTTTTCATATGTCCGGTGCCCATATTGCCGATACCGATGATACCGAGTCTGATCTTCTCACTCATATGCTTGTCCCTTTCTGATCATATATGATCTAAAAATGTTTATTTCCAAAGTCCGCGGAATGCCGTGACAGCCGCATCGAAAGCCGCCTCACGGGTGGGGTAGGCGAGCGAATCGATGATCGTTTCTCCGCCGCCGCCCTTCTCCAGTTCGGAAAGGCCGATAAATTTTGACAAATGAGGCTCGATCGTAAAATCTCTGCCGCCGGCCGCATAATACATGTGGGCGATCTCATTCACGTGGCCGTCGCCCGCCCCTGCAGGCACGACGCGTGCGCCGATCGCATCCTTGATATGCATGTATTTCACATAAGGCTGCAGCAGGTTCCAGGCGCTCAGGGTCTCCTGCCCTACCTGAACAAAGTTCGCCGGATCAAAGACCTGACGGATCGTCGGGTAATTCCTCAAAATATCCAGACAATGAAGAGCCGTATCGCCGTAAACACCCTTTTCGTTTTCCAGGCAGAGCGTCAATCCGCTGCCGGCATTGGCCTCGACCAGCTTGCCCATCATGTCCAGCGCCTCGCCGCGGAAAGCTTCATGGGTGCTGTCCTTCGGAACATGGAACGAAAAAGTACGGATCTTATCCGCGCCCAGGATATAAGCGATCTCGATGGTGTTTTTGAAACGGTCCAGATGCTGCGCGAAGGTCTCCTTTTCGGGATCCATTTTCCCCATCGGCGAACCGATGGACCAGCAGCAAAGGCCGTTATCGTCCAGGCGCTGCCGGATCTCTTTCGCCTGTACGGGAGTATAATCCGAAATGCTGACCTTTTCGATATTGCGTACCTCGATACCCTGCAAACGGTTGCGCAGCAATGCATCCATCTGCCCGTCGAAATACTTACTGGACTCATCTGCAAAAGCATAAATTCGAATTGCACACATAACAGCTCCATTTCCGCATATCGCCCACTCCCGGGATCAATTGCCGTCGGGACAATATGCCCATCCATAATTACAACGCTATCATACCATATCATAATTACAATAATATTGCAATATTAACAGAAATCATTGCAAAAAACGTCATAGGGGAATATAATGATACCACAAGGTGCAGGAAGAAGCTCATCGGGAGAGCTTGCTCGCCCGGATGAGCTTCTTCCTGCCCCGCCCAAACACGAGTAAGGAGCCATTTTTCGCAGAAAAATGAGCGGATTACGAGTGTTTGGCAGGGATTTCGGGAGCGCGCAGCGCGCAGAAATCCCGTGGTATCATTAAATCCGGGATTTCATCGAAATCCTGAAAACACGAGTAAGGAGCCATTTTTCGCAGAAAAATGAGCGGATTACGAGTGTTTGGCAGGGATTTCG